>NZ_CBFFRL010000302.1:0-3871 GCF_965644215.1 Phytobacter sp. V69 | reverse complement strand
CGGGCATCGTGAAAAGTCTATGTCAAAGAAAGGGTTATGTTCTCATAATTGACGATTAAATCGCACCTTCCTTAAATGATGCCGCTTTATATGCTAACTGTTCTTATGCAATCAAGATTCGTCCAGCACATTATAAATAAATTTAATCTCTTTTCTTAAAAACTGTTTTGAGATAATTCAAGAACGAAGCAAATTTCTGCACAACAATAACAATCATTCGCATAGTGGCAGCCACAACGATCAGGCTATTTTTACAACTATAGAACAGGTTCTCACCGGTTACATACATAGTCGGGAAAACAGGTGCGAAAGGTGTCGTCCACACAACCGTCGTGAAATAAAAATTGCATCGGCAATGGATAAATCTGTCATCACTTCGACAGGGCTCAGGTTTACTAAGTGTGCTAACGATCACAAAAATAACCTTGTAATTCAACGGTGAAATTACAGGTTTCAGCCATGTACAACGCGTCGCTCACCCCCCATTTATTCCGTAGAGAAATTAATCTGTCGCCAAAGCCCGACACTCTGTAAGTTACGGAAATTATTTAAAAAAATGGCCCTTGTAAGGCATAAAAATTAGGCGTACATTAGCCTCCGTCTGGTGCGATATGCACCAAGAATTCTGAGATGGGGCTGTAGCCGAAAGGGAGAAAATTCCCATTTTCAATTTGGCGTAGTTTCACCTCTCTATACTCAGTCCTGATCTGGTCATGAATGCATACTTATGTATGCGGAGCGATGAAGCGTGAAATATTTCTTTATGGGCATTTCGGTGATGGTCATTGTTTGGGCCGGTACATTTGCCCTGATGATCTGAGCAATATCAGTAGAACGAAAAGAAGAACAGGAGCCATCTGGCTCCTGTTTTCATTGGTGCGGATGTACGTATTTTATTCTTGCTCAGCGTCTTCCGTCATGGATTTTGTCGAGGCCGGAAGCAGGCCATCAGCGCGGAACATCGCTTTAATGCCCCTGACTGCCTGGCGAATACGATCGCGGTTTTCAATCAGAGCAAAACGCACATGGGTATCGCCATAATCACCAAAGCCAATGCCTGGTGAGACGCAAACTTTCGCGTCTTGCAGCATTTTCTTCGCGAATTCCAGCGAACCCATTGCCGCATAAGGTTCCGGGATTTTCGCCCAGACGTACATCGACGCCTTCGGCATTTCAACCATCCAGCCAGCCTCATGCAGCCCTTTTACCAGCACATCGCGACGACGTTTGTACTGTGCGGCAATGTCTTTGACGCATTGCTGATCACCTTCCAGCGCGGCAATCGCAGCCACCTGCAGCGGCGTAAAGGTGCCGTAGTCGTGGTAGCTTTTGATACGCGCCAGCGCATTGACCAGCGTTTTATTGCCAACCATAAAGCCAATACGCCAGCCCGCCATGTTGTAGCTTTTGGAGAGCGTAAAGAACTCGACTGCCACATCGCGCGCGCCAGGCACCTGCATAATCGACGGCGCTTTCCAGCCGTCATAGACGATATCGGCATAGGCCAGGTCGTGAACCACCAGCACATCGTAACGTTTTGCCAGGGCCACCACTTTTTCGAAGAACTCCAGCTCTACGCACTGGGCGGTCGGGTTGGACGGGAAGCCCAGAATCATCATCTTCGGTTTCGGGTAGCTTTCGCGAATTGCACGTTCCAGCTCATTGAAGAAATCAACGCCTTCCACCAGCGGAACAGAACGCACCTGAGCGCCAGCGATCACCGCACCGTAAATATGAATCGGGTAGCTGGGGTTTGGCACCAGCACCGTGTCGCCATGGTCCAGGGTTGCCAGCATCAGATGCGCCAGCCCCTCTTTCGAACCGATGGTCACAATCGCTTCGCTTTCCGGGTCGATATCAACCTGATAGCGGTCCTGATACCAGCGCGAAATAGCGCGACGCAGACGCGGAATGCCGCGCGAGGTGGAATAGCCGTGCGTATCCGGGCGCTGGGCAACCGTACAGAGTTTTTCAACGATATGCGCAGGTGTCGCGCCATCGGGGTTACCCATGCTGAAATCGATAATATCTTCGCCGCGCCGACGCGCAGCCATTTTCAGTTCAGCAGTGATATTGAAAACGTAAGGGGGGAGACGATCGATACGCGTAAAACGGCGTTCAGGACTGAATTCAGCCATAACTTCCTCAGATTAACGTTAGCGCCCGGACCGTCCGAGCGACGCCGCCACGGTTGTGGCGTTTCTTGAAAATAGCCTGAAAAAAAACCTGCTGTCGAGAGGAAATGTAAAAAAATTTATCGCAGAAAAAAGGGGAAGCCACAAAAAAAGCTAAAAAGAAAATTCTGCCAATATTGAAAAATACACACCACTAAAATTAACAAATTGATATCAATGAAATTACGTTGTTATAAGACATTTTTTCACATGTGGCGAAAATTCTTCCGACCTGCAGCAATCCCCTTTTAAGGAAGTGGTTTTTCCTCATTGCCGAATACGTGTACCTGACTGGTCATTGGCGGCGATGTTTTTTATCATAGCTTTTTCACGCCTTTTACATGAGCTTTCCCGTGCACGAAATATTCGACATGCTGCTGGCGGTTTTCGATCGCGCAGCGTTGATGCTGATCTGCCTTTCCTTCCTGATCCGTATCCGCCTGTTCCGCGAACTGCTGCATAAAACGGCGCACACACCAAAAGAGTTACTCGGCGTCACTGCGATCTTCTCAATGTTTGCACTGTTCAGCACATGGTCCGGCGTACCGGTCGAAGGCTCTCTGGTGAATGTGCGCATCATTGCGGTCATGTCCGGCGGCATTTTATTCGGCCCCTGGGTGGGTATTATCACCGGGGTGATCGCCGGGATACACCGCTATCTGATTGATATCGGCGGCGTAACGGCCGTCCCTTGCCTGATAACCAGTATTATCGCGGGCATTCTCTCCGGCTGGATCAACCGCAAAATCCCGAAGGCAAAGCACTGGAGTGTGGGGATTATCGCCGGGATGCTGTGCGAAACGCTGACCATGACGCTGGTAATCCTGTGGGCGCCGACGACCGCACTCGGGCTGGATATCGTGTCGAAAATTGGCGTACCGATGATTCTCGGCAGCGTGTGCGTGGGCTTTATCGTTCTGCTGGTACAAAGTGTGGAAGGCGAAAAAGAGGCCATTGCCGGGCGCAAGGCCAAACTGGCGCTGGATATCGCTAACAAGACTCTGCCACTGTTTCGCAATGTGAATAACGAATCGTTACGCAAGGTCTGCGATATTATCCGCCGGGATATTGATGCCGATGCCGTGGCTATCACCAATGTTGACCATGTGCTGGTGTATGTCGGTGTGGGGGAAGATAACTACCGGGATAACGACGATATTATCAGCCCGACAACCCGACAGGCGATTGATACCGGGGAAATCATCATTAAAAACAACGATGAAGCCCACCGGACCCCGCAGATCCACTCCATGCTGGTGATCCCGCTATGGGAAAAAGGGATCGTCACCGGCACGCTTAAGATCTACTATTGCCACGCGCATCAGATAACCTCCTCGCTACAGGAAATGGCGGTGGGCCTGTCGCAGATTATCTCGACACAGCTGGAGGTTTCCCGCGCCGAACAGCTGCGTGAGATGGCCAATAAAGCGGAACTGCGTGCGCTGCAAAGCAAGATTAACCCGCACTTTCTCTTTAACGCCCTGAATGCGATTTCGTCCTCTATCCGTCTCAATCCGGACACCGCCCGCCAGCTGATTTTCAACCTGTCACGTTACCTGCGTTATAACATTGAATTAAAAGACGATGAGCAGATTGATATCAAAAAAGAGTTCTACCAAATCAAAGACTAGGCTGTGTCCCTTAATCACCTGAGTTATAGTAACTGTCTTTTTCAACAACATATTGAACTATGGCTC
>NZ_CBFFRL010000301.1:0-3933 GCF_965644215.1 Phytobacter sp. V69 | reverse complement strand
AGGTTCCAGTAAACTCCATACATTGTCAGAAATATCGTGGCGCCGATAGGCTGGAATAGTCATGATAATAGGGCCTTATGATTAGAAGGCCCTATTATCAATGATTTTTATCCTCGTGACGACACTATCTAAACCAATTCCGAATAAATCTGTATAAAGATGACACTACAATTGCAGCTACGTGACATCGCAATTAAATTGTATCCCCAAAGGATTAATGCCAGCGGCATGCTGGTATCGCAGAGGAATGACGGTTGTCCGAGTTACTTTCTATTGTTTTATTTCTGGCGTCCGTGGCGATTTACGCCTCGAAAGGGGGCCGCAATACCTGGTGGTTCACTGCAATATTGCTGGTGCTGGGTTTCTTTGTCTTGTTAAACATCACCCTCTACGCCAGTAACTATTTCACCGGCGATGGGATCAATGATGCAGTTATCTATACGCTGACCAATAGCCTCACGGGCGCGGGTGTGCGCAAATATTTGCTGCCCGGCGTGGGACTGATTCTGGCGCTGGCCGCGGTATTTGGCGCCCTGGGCTGGGTGCTGCGCCGTCGTCGCCATCGCCCCTATCACTTCGGTTACAGCCTGCTGGCACTGCTGTTGGCGCTCGGTTCCGTGGACGCCAGCCCGGCATTTCGCCAGGTGGCGGAGTTAGTCAAATCCCAGTCGCGTGAAGGCGATCCTGATTTCGCCGAATACTACCGTGAGCCGGCGAAAAAGATCCCCAATCCGAAGCTCAACCTGGTCTATATCTACGGCGAGAGCCTCGAGCGCACCTATTTCGATGACGACGCCTTCCCCGGCCTGACCCCTGAGCTGGGCGCATTAAAAGATGAAGGTCTGGATTTCTCGCAAACGGAACAGCTACCCGGTACGGATTACACCATTGCCGGGATGGTCGCGTCCCAGTGTGGGATCCCGCTGTTCGCACCGTTTGAAGGCAACGCCTCGGCGTCGGTTTCCAGTTTCTTTCCGCAAAACCTCTGCCTTGGCGACATCCTGAAAAATTCCGGTTACCAGAACTACTTTGTCCAGGGCGCGAACCTGCGTTTTGCCGGGAAAGATGTGTTTCTGAAATCACACGGTTTTGACCATTTATACGGCGCAGAAGAGTTAAAAGGCGAAGTCAACGATCCGAAATACCGCAATGACTGGGGTTTCTACGACGATACCGTGCTGGATGAAGTGTGGAAAAAGTACGAAATGCTTTCGCGTTCCGGGCAACGCTTCTCGCTGTTCGCATTGACCGTCGACACCCACCACCCGGACGGTTTTATTTCCCGCACCTGCGGACGTAAAAGCTACAGCTACGATGGCAAACCCAACCAGTCGTTCAGCGCCGTGACCTGTAGCCAACAGCACATCGCCGCGCTGATTAACAAAATTAAGGCTTCGCCGTGGTTTAAAGACACGGTGATCGTGGTCTCCTCCGATCACCTGGCCATGAACAATACGGCGTGGAAATACCTGAACAAAGAGGATCGTAAGAATCTGTTCTTCGTACTGCGCGGTGATGACCCTCAGCAGAACACCCTGGCGGTCAAACGCAACAGCATGGATAACGGCGCAACGGTACTCGACATCCTCGGCGGCGATAACTTCCTCGGTCTGGGGCGCAGCAGCCTGTCCGGGCAGTCACTCTCCGGCGAATTCCTGAATATGAAAGAGAAAGTCGTCGCCTGGAAGTCGGACATTATTCGTCTGTGGAATTTCCCGAAACAGATGAAGGACTTCACCATCGATCGCGACAAAAAGATGATCGCCTTCTCCGGCAGAAATTTCCGCCTGCCGCTGCTGGTGCGCGTGTCGTCTAAACGCGTCGAACCGATCCCGGAAAGTGAATACTCCTCGCCTCTGCGCTTCCAACTGGCCGATTTCGCCCCGCGCGATAACTTCGTCTGGGTCGATCAGTGCTACAAAATGGCTCGCCTGTGGGCACCGGAACTGGTGCTTTCCACCGACTGGTGCGTATCGCAAGGGCAGCTTGGCGGTGAGCAGAAGGTTCAGACGGTCGATAAGGATCAGTGGAAAGGCAAAACCGTCTTCAAAGATACCGTTATCAGCACCGACCGTTACAAACAGAACGTAGATATGCTGAAAATCGTGGATGACGACATTCGCTACAAGGCCGACAGCTTCGTCTTTAACGTCGCCGGCGCGCCGGAGGAAGTGAAAAAATTCAGCGGTATTTCTCGCCCGGAAAGCTGGGGACGCTGGTCCAATGCGCAACTCGGCAACGAAGTCGAAATCGAGTTTAACGATCCGTTGCCGGAATCCTTTGACCTGGTGATCACCGCAAAAGCCTTTGGCGCCAATGCCAACCGCCCTATTCCGGTACGGGTTGGCGATGATGAGCAAACGCTAATGCTGGGCAACGACGTCTCCACCACGACATTGCGTTTCAACAACCCGACACGCAGCAACACGCTGGTTATCGTGCCACCGGACCCCGAGGCCACCAATGAGGGGAACATTCTTGGTCACTCCCCGCGCAAGCTTGGTATCGGGATGGTGGAAATCAAAGTGGTTGAAACGGCGGGATAAAAAAATGCGCCCGAAATGACCTGGGCGCTGAATAGCAATCGTTATTGCCGCCTGTCTTTGTAAATATCCTTAGCGGACCCTCTGTCTCACCCCACAACCTTTGAGTGCCGGATGGCACTCAGAAATGAATGACCCCTTTGATCAATTCACGGTTGTTGATCACCTGCTATTCGTAGATTTCCGCCAGCGCGTGGAAGTCATAGCGATGTGTCAGCATCATTTGCGCCGTTACCTTCCCTTCCGCCATCAAACGCCCGACTTTGGCAAAGTCCTCTTCCGTCGCGTTACGGCTGCCCATCATGGTGGTCTCTTTCTTGTGGAATTCCGGGTCAGAGAACTGCAAATCCCCTTTAAACAGCCCAACAAACGTGATGCTGCCACCGTGGCGAATCAGGTTCACCGTGTTGTTCATCGCATGCTGATTACCCGTAGCATCAATGACCTTCTGCGCCAGTGAGCCGCCAAACGCGGCGCGCAGACTGGCGCCAAAATCCGCCGACGAAGGATCGAGGGTCACAAGGCCCAGATGTTTTTCGACATGCGCACGACGTGCCGCACTGGTATCGGCCACCACGACCTGCGCCCCGTCCGCTTTAGCAATAGCCGCCGCCCCCAGACCGATAGGCCCGGCCCCCACCACAAGCACCTGTTCGTCCGGTTGGATCGCCGCCCGACGCACCGCATGGGCGCTGATCGCATAGGGTTCAATCAGCGCAGCGGCTTCCGGATCGATGCCCTCTGCCACCAGCAAATTTGCCACAGGCACGCTCAGAAATTCACTGAAACCACCGTCCTGATGCACACCGATAACCGAGATGTTCTCACAGCAGTTTGTACGGCCACTTTTGCAGGCCGGACATTTGCGGCAGGCAACGTAAGGAATAACCGAAACCTGCTGACCATTATTTAGATTATGAATATTTTTCCCTAGCCCAACAACTTCGCCACATATTTCATGACCCAGCACACGGGGATAACTAAAAAAGGGCTGATTACCCGCCCAGGCATGAATATCCGTGCCGCATATCCCCACAGTTTTAATTTTTATTAACGCTTCATTATCGCCAGGTATTGGCACTTCACGTTTTTTCCAGGTCATTACTTTCGGTTCCTGGCATACCAGGGTATTCATTATGGTCATTATCAATTCTCCCGTGTTTCTTGTTGCACCAGATATCGGGGAAAAAGAGAAGCAAAACGAAACCGTCGCGCTAAATTGTGAAATTCAGCCCATAAAAATGTTTTAAATAGGTTTTTAATAAAAAAAACAGGAGAAGCCGATTAGCCGTTCGCAAAATTTACGCCATAACGTGATTCGCGAATTCAGATAATAAGTGCAACGCTCGGACATGATTGTGGAGAGTGTAGGAGGAAGGGTTAACTACCG
>NZ_CBFFRL010000300.1:0-3942 GCF_965644215.1 Phytobacter sp. V69 | reverse complement strand
CGTAGCGAGCCATAGTTCAATATGTTGTTGAAAAAGACAGTTACTATAACTCAGGTGATTAAGGGACACAGCCTAGTTATTCTTGGTGCAACGGATAAATATGCACCTGCTGGCTTTGCCCCCATTGCCATCGGTCTTGCTTTAACGCTGATACATTTGATCAGTATCCCTGTAACAAATACCTCAGTTAACCCGGCACGTAGTACCGCTGTAGCCCTGTTCCAGGGAGGCTGGGCACTGAATCAATTATGGTTATTCTGGGTAATGCCAATTATTGGCGGTATCCTCGGTGGTATTCTGTATCGCACACTGCTGGAAAAACGTGATTAACTTGAATTAACCCAATACGTTATTGGGTTAATTTTATGTGCTATATTTACTTTTCTCTGCCCCCACACTAACCCTTTTTCACGTAAAAAATAGCCGGAGTTTCGGCACATAAGAAACTCCGATCTCAGTACACTTTTATCGTTATCGATAATCATTCTCCTTATTATTCCGCGCCGGTCTTTCTATTAACATTTACCTCCTAAGCGGTAGATCGGCATCGTTAAAATTGCGCTAAATCAATCTCTCTGCAAGTTGCATAAAAAACATCTTTTAAGCCCTTCGGGAGCAGCATAACCTTAAACATGCATTTTAAATATAACTTTAATCTATAAGGTGTGACTATGTTTTGTGTGCAATGTGAACAGACCATCCGTACCCCGGCTGGTGACGGCTGCGCTTATGCGCAGGGTATGTGCGGCAAAACGGCCGAAACATCGGACCTGCAGGATCTGCTGATCGCCGCGCTGCAAGGGCTGTCAGCCTGGGCCAGCAAAGCACGTGAATACGGTATTATCGTGCATGAAATCGATAATTTCGCGCCACGCGCCTTCTTCTCTACCCTTACCAACGTCAACTTCGATTCCGTACGTATCGTTGGCTACGCGCGTGAAGCGATTGCGTACCGCGAAGCGTTAAAAGCGCAGTGCCTGAGCAAAGACCCGGCAGCAACCGTCGATAACCCGATGGCAGAACTGCAGCTGATTAGCGATGATCTGGGCGATCTGCAGCGTCCGGCGGCGGCCTTCACACCGAATATCGATAAAGCGGTGATCGGTGAAAACATTCTGGGTCTGCGCCTGCTGTGCCTGTATGGTCTGAAAGGCGCCGCGGCCTATATGGAACACGCCCACGTTCTGGGCCAGTATGACAACGAGATTTATGCCCAGTACCACAACATTATGGCCTGGCTCGGCACCTGGCCTGCGGACATGAATGCCCTGCTCAACTGCTCGATGGAAATCGGCCAGATGAACTTCAAAGTGATGAGCATTCTGGATGCGGGCGAAACCACCGCCTACGGCCACCCAACTCCGACCCAGGTCAATGTGAAAGCCGTTGCCGGTAAATGCATCCTGATTTCCGGCCACGACCTGAAAGACCTGCACAACCTGCTGCAACAAACCGAAGGGACCGGCGTTAACGTCTATACCCACGGCGAAATGTTACCTGCGCACGGCTACCCGGAGCTGCGTAAATATAAGCATCTGGTCGGTAACTACGGCAGCGGCTGGCAGAACCAACAGGTGGAGTTTGCCCGCTTCCCTGGCTCTATCGTGATGACCTCCAACTGCATCATCGACCCGACCGTCGGTTCTTACGATGAGCGTATCTGGACCCGCAGCATCGTTGGCTGGCCGGGCGTGAATCACCTGGAAGGCGACGACTTCACTCGTGTTATCTCTCAGGCACAGCAACTGGGCGGTTTCCCGTACAGCGAAATTGAACATCTGATCACCGTGGGCTTTGGCCGTCAGACGCTGCTGGGTGCGGCCGATACCCTGATTGACATGGTGAGTCGCGAGAAACTGCGCCACATCTTCCTGGTCGGCGGCTGTGACGGCGCGCGCGGCGAGCGTAACTATTTCACCGATTTCGCCACCAGCGTACCGGACGACTGCCTGGTCCTGACCCTGGCCTGCGGTAAATACCGCTTTAACAAACTAGACTTCGGTAACATCGAAGTCCTGCCGCGCCTGATCGATACCGGCCAGTGTAACGACGCCTATTCCGCGATTATCCTGGCAGTGACACTTGCCAAGAAACTGGGTTGTGGCGTGAACGATCTGCCGCTCTCCCTGGTGCTGTCCTGGTTCGAACAGAAAGCGATTGTGATTCTGCTGACGCTGCTGTCGCTGGGTGTGACCAACATCGTAACCGGGCCAACCGCGCCGGGCTTCCTGACGCCAGATCTGTTGGCCGTACTGAATGAAAAATTCGGTCTGCGCGCCATCACGACCGTTGAGCAGGATTTGCAGCAGATGTTAGGCGCTTAAGGAGTAAAGAATGACGATGCCAACCCCGCAGTGCCCGTGGCGTATGCAGGTTCACCACATCCAACAGGAAACACCGGATGTCTGGACGCTGTCGCTGTTATGCCATGATTATTACCCGTACCGTGCCGGCCAGTATGCGCTGGTGAGTATTCGCAACAGCGCGGAGCAGATGCGTGCGTACACCCTCTCCTCCACGCCAGGTGTGAGCGAGTACATCACGCTGACCATCCGTCGTCTCGACGGCGGTCTGGGCTCAGAGTGGCTGACGCGAGACGTCAAACGCGGCGATTATCTGTGGCTGTCTGATGCACAGGGGGAATTTACCAGCGACAACCAGGCGAATGATAAATTGCTATTGCTGGCGGCGGGCTGTGGGGTAACACCGGTCATGTCGATGCGCCGCTGGCTGGCAAAATACCGCCCGCAGGCTGACGTGCAGGTTATTTTTAGCGTACGTTCACCACAGGATGTGATTTTTGCCGATGAGTGGAAAAACTACCCGGTCACCCTGGTGGCGGAAAACAACGCCACCGCCGGTTTCCTGGCCGGGCGTCTGACGCAAGCGATCCTGCGTGGCGTGCCCGATCTTGCCGCACGTACCGTGATGACCTGCGGACCTACGCCATTTATGGACCAGGTAGAGAAAGATGTGAAAGCGCTGGGCGTCACGCAGTTCTTTAACGAAAAGTTCTTTACCCCCGTGGCCGAAGCGGCAACCAGCGGGCTGAAATTCACCAAACTGCAGCCAACGAAAGAGTTTTACGGCCCGGTTGGTACGACGTTGCTGGAAGCATTCGAAAGTAACAAGGTGCCGGTCAATGCGGCCTGCCGTGCGGGCGTGTGCGGTTCGTGCAAAACGAAGGTGATGTCCGGTAAGTACAGCGTCACCAGCACCATGACATTAACACCGCAGGAAATTGCTGAGGGTTATGTTCTGGCCTGCTCCTGCCACCCGGAAAGCGATCTGGTTCTGGCGTAAGCGCCAGCGTCTTGATAAGCAAAAGCCCTTCCTTTTCAGTAAGGGCTTTTTTAATGCCTTAGCGCCACTCGGCCGGAGCAACGGAGTAACGACCCGCGCCCAGGAAGGCCAGAGCCACGCCTGCAACACAATAATAGACCAGGCTCTCAATCGCCCATGCGCCGGTTTTTTCCAGCTCAAAGGTCGCGCTCACGTCAGCCATCAGCCATGCAACCACCATAGTGAAAGCCAGCACCAGTGCAGACGGGCGCGTCAGAATGCCCAGAATAATCAGGATCGGGCAAACCACTTCGCCAATCAGTACGCCGTATGCGATAAAACCAGGTAATCCTTTCGCCACCAGCATGCCGGCGATACCATCAACACCGCCGATAAGCTTATGAAGCCCGTGGAATAACATCAATCCACCGACTGTCAAACGCAGAAGTAAACGACCAAAATCTTCATGTGCCAACATCTTATTAACGGAATTTAACAATGATCTAACCATCTGAAATGATTCCTATTTTTATCGAATTGATGTCAGACTATTCCTATTCATGGAATAAATAAAGCCCTAACTAATTAGATAGTGTCGTCACGAGGATAAAAATCATTGATAATAGGGCCTTCTAATCAGAAGGCCCTATTATCATGACT
>NZ_CBFFRL010000299.1:0-3992 GCF_965644215.1 Phytobacter sp. V69 | reverse complement strand
GGCCTCATTTCTCGCTGCCGTCCAGATCAGATGCATCGCTCTCTGGGCTAAAATCTTGTGACGACACTATCTAGCCAAAAGCACGGCTTTCAACAGTAATCCCAGCGTCCAAAAACCCATAAAAAATCATTTAAAACAATAAATTAAATTTATGGCACACCGTTTGCACAACACTCCCCGCACCCAGAAAAAATGAAGGAATACCTGATGCGAGAGATTTATATCGCAAGTCATGGCCGCTATGCCGAAGGCATGATTTCCGGCCTGAATTTATTGATTGGCGAAGACCACGGCGTCATCCCCATTTGCGCCTATTGCGGGGAGATTGAGTCAACGGCAGAACTTGGCCACTATTTTGAGACTATCGCCAGCGAAGCCGCACGCCGCGGCAATGAGCTGGTGCTGTTTACCGATATGCAGGGCGGCAGCGTCAACAATACTGCGGTGCAACTGATGGTGAAATATCCGCATATGCATGTCATCAGCGGTGCAAACCTGATCATGCTGATGGAATTTTGTATGTCTGAACATGCGCGCACAGAAGACCGCCTGCAGGATGCGATTCGGGCGGCAACAGACGCCATGCAATACATGAACATTGTGCCGGAAATCATGGCGGCACGGCAGGCCACACTCGCCGCTCACCGGGACGATGCGGACGATTTCTTTGCAACGGAGAGCAGTCTATGACCGTCATCCTGGAAAAGCTGGATCGCCGCTACCTCTCGTCTCAGCCCGCGCTGGACAAAGCCTGGCTTGATGCCGCTATCGCCGATGTGCTCAGCAACATCGATGCCATGCTGCCGCGCTTTAGCCAGACGTTCCCGGCGGCCAGCGCGCAAGACGGTATCTATCCCCCCGTTGAGAAAGTGGACTGGACGGAAGGATTTTGGACTGGCCTATTGTGGCTCGCCTGGGAAGTCACGGGGGAGGAGAAATACCGCCGGGTCGCAGAAGGCTTGCTCGATAGCTTTGAAGAACGCCTGGATAAACAGATCAAAGTCGATACCCACGACCTCGGTTTTTTGTATCTACTTTCCTGCGTGAACAGCTGGCGGCTCACCGGCAACACCCGAGGGCGCAACCTGGCGCTGCGGGCGGCAGACCTGCTTTATCGGCGTTTCAACAACACGGCGGGCGTTATTCAGGCGTGGGGGGATTTGAACGATCCGGCGCGCCAGGGACGGATGATTATCGACTGTAATCTCAACGTTCCCCTGCTCTTCTGGGCTGCCGATGAAATCGGAAACACCGCCTGGCGCAACGCAGCTACGCGCCATCTGGCCAAGGCTGCCCGCTATCTGGTGCGCGAAGATGCCTCGACATTTCACACGTTTTATATGGACATATCCAACGGCGAACCACTGCACGGCGATACCCATCAGGGGTTCAGCGACAGCTCATGCTGGGCACGCGGCCAGGCGTGGGGCATGTACGGCTTTGCGCTGGGTTTTCAGCATACGGGCAACCCTGCCCTGCCGGAACTCTCCCGCAAGCTGACGCATTATTTTCTTAATCGTCTGCCGGATGATGGCGTCTGCTACTGGGATTTAATCTTCACCGCCCAGGACCACGCGTACCGGGACACCTCCGCCGCTGCGATTGCCGTTTGCGGTATGGCGGAACTGCTTAAACAACTGCCGCTGACCGATTCACTGCGTCCGGCTTACCTCAATGCTATCAGCCTGATAATGCATAACCTTCAGGCACATTACTTTGCGCATAACGAAGACGGCCTCTTGCGCGAAGGCGTTTACAACTTTGGCCGTGATATGGGCATCAACGTACCGAATCTTTGGGGCGACTATTTCTGGTTTGAAGCCCTGGTACGCCTTTCCCGCGTCTGGACACCCTACTGGTAAAACAAAAACAGGAGTACGTAATGATTTCGTTAATAAGAATTGATGACCGATTAATACACGGCCAGGTCGCGGTTGTCTGGACCAAGCACCTGAGTGTGAACCGCATTCTGGTTGCCAACGATCAGATTGTGAATAACGACGTCCAGAAGATGTCCCTGCGCATGGCCGCACCGGATACGGCGAAATGCGCCATCATGGCGGTGAGCGATGCAGGCGATGTCCTGAACGACCCGCGTTCAGAAGCGATGAAGATTATGGTCATCGTGAATAACGCCGCCGATGCCCGTCGTCTGATCGAGCAGGTGCCGGCAATCAAAGTGCTTAACGTCGCCAATTACGGGCGCATCACCGACAACCTGGCGGCGAAAACCCACATCAGCGATACCGTCTACGTCACCCCGGAAGATGTCGCGGATTTCCACGCCATCGCCGAACGTGGTGTGCAGGTGGACTACCAGGTTTTACCGTCTCATCCGGTCAAAAACCTGATTGAAATGCTGAACCACGCCGGTTAAGAGAGGCCGCTATGTTAACGTCAGCCCTACTCGTTGCCCTTGTTATGTTCTTCGCTAAGACCGCCGACCACACCCTCGGCCAGCCGCTGGTGGAACGCCCATTGATTTGCGGCGCGATGGTGGGACTGGTGCTGGGTGATTTTCAGCAGGGGATCATTATCGGTGCCACTCTGGAACTGATTTTCCTGGGCACCATCACGATTGGCGGCTCTGTGCCTGCCGATCTGGCGGTCGGTTCCGTTCTGGCAACGGCCTTCACTATCCTCACCAAAGCCGAACCGCCTGTCGCCGTCGCACTCGCGCTGCCGATCAGCCTGCTGGCCGTTTTTGTCTACCAGGTTCTTAAGCTGGTCTACACCGGCCTGGTGGAGAAATATGATGCGCTGCTGGAAGAGGGGCGCATTCGCGCCGCACTGGGACTGGTGCTCGGCATGACCTTCTTCTATGGCGTACCCTTCGCCGCGATCGCCTTCTTTGGCGTGCTTTTCGGCACCGATGTGATTCGCAGCCTGGTAGAAAGCATTCCCGATACCGTGATGCGCGGCATGACGGCAGTAGGCGGCGTGCTACCTGCGCTGGGTTTCGCCATCCTGCTCAAAGCCCTGTGGAACCGCAATATTGCCGCGTTCTTCTTTATCGGCTTCGCAATGACCGCGTACCTCAAGCTGCCGATCATCGGCATTGCGATCATTGCCGCCTCCGTTGCCGTGTACCTGTGCCTGAACGAGTTCAATCAGCTAAAAGCCAACAAACAGAAAGCCGCGACCACCGCGCCCGCGTCTGTTGATGATAAGGATGGGTTCTTCAATGACTGATATTCACATGAAAAACATCGCCACCCGCGATGATGATAAAAGCGAGAAAAAGCTGTTTCGTCAGCTCTTTATTCGCCAGTTCCCCCTGTTGGGCTCGATGAACTTTACCCGTATGGAAGGGCTGAGCTACGGCTGGGCGCTGGCGCCGATGCTGAAAAAGATTTATCCGGATCCGCACTGCTATATGGAAGCATTAAAACGCAACAGCCAGTTCTTCAACACCAACCAGCATCTGGCACCGTTTATCATGGGCCTGACGCTGTCGATGGAAAAAGAGAACGCGGCGAACCCTGGCTTTGATACATCCAGTATTAACGGTATCAAAGTCGCCTTGATGGGGCCGTTTGCAGGCGTGGGTGACTCCTTCTTTTATGGCGTGCTGCGCATTATCGCCACCGGGATCGCCATCGGCCTGGCCTCTCAGGGCAACCCGCTCGGGCCATTGTTGTTCCTGCTGATTTATAACATTCCGAGCTATCTGATTCGCTATTACGGCGGAGTAATGGGCTATCGGCTGGGGTCGAAATATATTGCCGAAGCGACGCAGTCTGGCCTGTTAAATTGCGTCACAAAAGCCTCAGCAATAATGGGCCTGATGATGGTTGGGGCAATGAGTGCCAGCATGGTGAAGTTCACCACCACCTATAAAACGACCATTGCCGGGCAGCCATTCATATTACAAGATATTCTCGACAAAATTTGCGTTGGGCTCATCCCCCTACTGCTAGGCTGTGTCCCTTAATTGCATAACCTCTTGTAAAACAATCGGATGCAACCCAGCTTGACCATTGAAAGATAAT
>NZ_CBFFRL010000298.1:3827-4053 GCF_965644215.1 Phytobacter sp. V69 | reverse complement strand
TTATCGGTAGTTAACCCTTCCTCCTACACTCTCCACAATCATGTCCGAGCGTTGCACTTATTATCTGAATTCGCGGACTAAAGCTGAAAGGAATTTACACTGGAAAGGAAACGGAAATAAAAAACCCCCGCCGTAGCGAGGGTCTAAATTTTGGTGGAGCTAAGCGGGATCGAACCGCTGACCTCTTGCATGCCATGCAAGCGCTCTCCCAGCTGAGCTATAGCCC
>NZ_CBFFRL010000298.1:0-3821 GCF_965644215.1 Phytobacter sp. V69 | reverse complement strand
AGGTTTTGGTGGAGCTAAGCGGGATCGAACCGCTGACCTCTTGCATGCCATGCAAGCGCTCTCCCAGCTGAGCTATAGCCCCACAGTGTTCTTTACGCACCAAACCACCTGGGTGGAGGATTTGGTGGAGCTAAGCGGGATCGAACCGCTGACCTCTTGCATGCCATGCAAGCGCTCTCCCAGCTGAGCTATAGCCCCATCGCGTAAAGCGTGTCGTGTTGACGGGCGGCATAATATGAATTCCCTCGCCAGGTGTCAACGGCAAAATTATCAGGTCGCAATCAATCGCTGAAAAAGCAGGCAAATGAAAGACATTGCGAAACATCTCGCAGCCAGTAGTTAAACAAGTCACATTTTCACATAAAATGATGCTATAACATCAATCACTAATTACCCCTACAACCACTCTGGAAATGACATGCTCAAGGAACGAATGACCCCGGAGGAGCTCGCGCAGCTTACCGGTTACAGCCGCCAGACCATCAACAAATGGGTGCGCAAAGAAGGCTGGGTCACCTCACCTAAACCCGGAGTACAAGGTGGCAAAGCCCGCCTGGTACATGTTAATGAGCAAGTCCGTGATTTTATCCGCAACGCCCAACGCACCGCCCAGGAAATAACCTTCCCTACCGTAACGGCCAAAGACCCAACTCTGGAAACACTCCTTCTGACGCTGGCCAAAGAAATGACCGTTTCAGAGCAGAAACAGCTTTCTTCATTATTACTTCGCGATGGCATCACCGGTTTGCTGTCTCGTCTTGGTATTCGTGAACAGAAATAAAATGAAACTACCTGATAAAATGACGACTGAGGAATTAGCGAATTTTCTCGGCGTGGCAAAACAGACGGTGAATCGCTGGATCCGCGAACAACAATGGTCGACGGAGAATCTGCCCGGTGTTAAAGGTGGTCGTGCGCGTCTTATCCATATCGATAAGAATGTTCGTCATTTCATTATGAAAACGCCGACCATGCGTCAACACCACGCTCCGACCGCGCTGGCTGAACCTTTTCCGCTGTACGAAGCAGAGAAACAGACTGCGGCACTGCTGAAAATTAACGGCATGCTGCAAAATATGACGCTGCACGAACAAGAACGTTTGGTTGTACTGCTGGCGCGTGAAGGAATACAGGGTTTTCTGCGCAGGCTGGGAATTACGGCGATAGAAACAGAGTAAAAAAACGGCAGGGAATCCCTGCCGTTTTCAGTTTTATGCATTGTCTTACTGCTGGCTTTCGCGTTCAGTAATAAAAGCCAGCGCTTTGTTGATACGCTCAATGCTGCGGGTTTTGCCAATCGCATGCACGGTAACATCCAGACCAGGTGACTGCCCTGCTCCGGTTACCGCAACGCGCAGCGGCATGCCTACTTTGCCCATGCCCACTTCCAGCTCATCAGCCGTGGCCTGAATTGCGTGATGCACATTTTCCGCAGTCCAGTCAGTCAGCGCAGCCAGTTTATCGCGCACCACTTCCAGCGGCTGACGCGCAACCGGGCGCAGATGTTTTTTCGCGGCATCCGCATCAAACTCGGCGAAATCTTCATAGAAGTAACGGCAGCTCGCCGCCATTTCTTTCAGCGTTTTGCAACGCTCGCCCAGCAGCTTCACCAGATCCGCCAGCTGCGGACCAGTACGGGTATCGATATTTTCCTGCTCAATATGCCACTGCAGGTGGGTCGCCACATAATCCGGCGCCAGCGTGTTGATGTAGTGATGGTTCAGCCACTGGAGTTTTTCCGTGTTGAACGCGCTTGCAGATTTGCTCACCGCACCCAGAGAAAACAGCTTGATCATCTCTTCACAGGAGAAAATCTCCTGATCGCCGCTGGACCAGCCCAGGCGCACCAGGTAGTTCAGCAGTGCTTCCGGCAGATAACCGTCGTCACGATACTGCATTACGCTCACTGCGCCATGACGTTTGGACAGTTTTTTACCGTCATCACCGTTAATCATGGAAACATGCGCGTATACCGGCACCGGCGCGTTCAGCGCTTTGAGAATGTTGATCTGACGCGGCGTGTTGTTGATATGGTCTTCACCACGGATAACATGAGTGATCTGCATATCCCAGTCATCGACAACGACACAGAAGTTATAGGTTGGCGATCCATCCGTACGGCGAATGATCAGATCGTCGAGCTCCTGGTTGCTGAACTCGATCGGCCCGCGAATCTGGTCGTCAAAAATAACGGAACCGTCCTGCGGGTTAGCAAAACGCACCACGCAAGGCTCATCAGCAGCATGTTCGCTATGATCGTGGCGGCAGCGGCCGTCGTAACGCGGTTTTTCATTATTAGCCATCTGCTCTTCACGCAGGGCTTCCAGGCGCTCTTTCGAGCAATAGCATTTATAAGCAGTGCCCGCGAGCAGCATTTCATCGATAACAGCGTTGTAGCGGTCAAAACGTTTGGTCTGGAAATACGGACCTTCGTCCCATTCCAGATTCAGCCAGTTCATGCCATCCATGATGGCTTCAATAGCTTCCGGCGTTGAGCGCTCGAGATCGGTGTCTTCAATACGCAGCACGAACTCACCATCGTGGTTACGTGCAAACAGCCAGGAGTAAAGAGCAGTACGCGCACCGCCGACGTGCAGATAGCCGGTCGGGCTTGGCGCGAAGCGAGTTTTGATTTTCATGAAAAGGCCTTACGTTTGATAAAAATGCCGACAACCGGCAAATCCTGGAAAATGGAGGTCGCAATATTCTATCACTGTTGGGTGATTCCTCAATGTTGTTGCCACAATCGCGAGCTTCTATATGTATTTTGTATAGAAATCATGCGCCCACGCTCGATTACACAGCGGTTTGTCTAATTTTACGACGAACGAACAATTTCTTTTGAAAATGCGTTGACTCATTTTCAACTCTCCCTATAATGCGACTCCACACAGCGGGGGTGATTAGCTCAGCTGGGAGAGCACCTCCCTTACAAGGAGGGGGTCGGCGGTTCGATCCCGTCATCACCCACCAACTACTTTATGTAGTCTCCGCCGTGTGATCCGATAGATTTCGCGTTGTAGCAAGGCGGCAACTGAATGAATACCCTGAGCTTAGTTAACTAAGTGACTGGAGTGAATGAAGGAAGCCAACGCAGCATACGACGTGAAAGATGAAGGATTAAAGCAAGAAATTGAGAAGTGGGTGATTAGCTCAGCTGGGAGAGCACCTCCCTTACAAGGAGGGGGTCGGCGGTTCGATCCCGTCATCACCCACCACTTTCTCGCCAGCTGGATTTCTTGCTAAAAGTAGTTTGCAATACAATGAAGTACCGAAGTGGGTGATTAGCTCAGCTGGGAGAGCACCTCCCTTACAAGGAGGGGGTCGGCGGTTCGATCCCGTCATCACCCACCACTTCGGGTCGTTAGCTCAGTTGGTAGAGCAGTTGACTTTTAATCAATTGGTCGCAGGTTCGAATCCTGCACGACCCACCAATGTAAAAAAGCGCCCTAAAGGCGCTTTTTTGCTATCTGCGATATAGAAGATTCGAACCTCAATACTTCTCTCTTTCTTTGCCTTTTCTCTCCATAATTGGTCACCAATAACAAAATTTCCATCAAATTATCGACACATCAATCAGTCAAAAACACCATATAAATAAATAAAAACCAGTCGAACAAACTAACTTATCTCATACAATAAAAACAATAAAACCAGAAAGTTACACACAGGCAGGCCTGGTAACTTTTATCCATAATTTATCCTTAATGTGTAGATATGATGTTCTGAACGCGTCACAGATCCGCGCTAGATAGTGTCGTCACGAGGATAAAAATCATTGATAATAGGGCCTTCTAATCAGAAGGCCCTATTATCATGAC
>NZ_CBFFRL010000297.1:0-4055 GCF_965644215.1 Phytobacter sp. V69 | reverse complement strand
TTATCTTTCAATGGTCAAGCTGGGTTGCATCCGATTGTTTTACAAGAGGTTATGCAATTAAGGGACACAGCCTAGCCACAACTTTGTTCAGTGCTTCCTGAATGCCGAACACGTTGCGCAGTGTGCCTTTAATACCCGTCGTTTCCGCAAGCGAACTGCTCACAATGTTCAGTGCGCCAGTCTCATCCATGGCGGCCAAAGCCACTTCGGTTGACGAGTTACCTATATCAATGCCAGCTATATAACGCATAAGTCATCCCTGTGGTTAATCATCGCCTTTGAGTTTCTTACGCTCGACGTAAAGGGCCGCTGCCTCACGCACAAACGCCGCGCAGATTTTTGCCTTGTATTGGCTTTCCAGATCCTCTGCGATATCCAGCAACTCTTGCTTGGTTGAACGGTAAGGGCGCAGCGCGTTATAGATTTCCAGAATGCGGTCATCCGGTACGGCGGTCAGTTCCGCTGCGCGTTCGAAGTTCATTGCCAGCCTGTCACGACCGGCATCACGCGCGATGGATGACTGAATACGCAGGGTTTCCGGCGTGATACGCATATCCTGTGCGGTGATTTTCCCGTTCAGCACGCTCTCCAGCGTTAGCTCATCCAGAGTTTTGTTGGTGGATGTTTTCACCCAATCCGGATGTTTGTTCGCCAGCGGGTAATCGCTAACTTTGGCCTGGTGCGTGGTGCCGCCTGATGGCGCGGTGGATGCCGTTACCGGGGCCGCCCCCTGCAGGCTATTCATCCGGCTCAGCACATCACGAACCATTGATTCAATTGCGTCAGAATTCATGGTGTTGTCCTTTTAAAGCGCAACGCGCAGCTCTTGCGGGTTTTTCCCCGTCACGACGTACTTGGTCTCTTTGATATGCAGGATGGCGGATTTGGCCTGATATTTCGGGCGCGCCATCTGATCGTTAAGAGTCGGTACTGGTTGCGGCGATTCGCGTATTGCGCAGCGTTTTTGCCAATCTGACGGTAAGTTTCCAGCGTCAGTAGCGGTGCCTGCGGGAAGAGTTCCAGGTTAGAAAGCGGCGGTAACCCTTGTTGGTGGATGACCGTAGTGCCTTTTGACTGGATACCCACAGAGATGCCCGAGCCGCTCAGACGGTTGCCTTCCACAGCGACGAACGCCACGTCAGACGATTTGAAGCAGCGGATTACACGTGCCTTCACGCCTTCTTCTTCAATACCGGCAATAACTTCGCGCAGGATGCTCTTGTGCGGTAAACCGACGATATTCACGGTTTGTGAAAGACCGAAAGCAGGGCCAACGGCGATGATTACTTCATCCTGTTGGGTACCGGGTTTCGCTTCGCCAATTTCCGTCAGAAAGCCACCTTCCGCCGTTGCAGCAGGTTTTGCTGCACTGCCTGGCTGGGCGCTAAACGAGACCTTTTTATCGCTGGTTTGCATCTCTGCCAGCACATCTTCGATGATTTGGCGCAGCAATTTTTCGTTGATTTCCATCATTCACCCCTTAGCCCATTTCGTTCGGATCGAGTGCACCCGGGATGTTTTTGATCTCTTCCCAGCGTTCACCTTGCAGGCGATAACCTGTTGCCGGACCGGCATAGTCGTTCACATCGTTTACCGCAGAAAGCACCAGGCCATCGCCGACGATAATGGCGGAGGTATGCAGGTAGTCACCGGTCAGTTTGGCTTTTTGAATGTTCAGCATGTCTTGTGCGACATCGTTAAAACCGCCCTGCGACAGGGCTTTCACCACTTCGAGACCGTTACGGTTCTTATTGATGATTTCCTGGGCGAACTTGATGTCTTCGACGATGTTGCGCTCTGGCATGTCTTTTGAGCCGTGGGCGTAAGTTGCGGCTTCCACTTCTTCGTCAGTGATCGGGGGTAATCCCATGCCTGCGAAGACGGCCTGCAAGGCGCGAGCGGCTTTGTTACGAATAGCGATGACGTCTTCTTCGCGCACCGGACGTAAACCACCGTCAACTTTCAGGTCGCGCTGGATAACGTTGTAGTCGTCAAAGTCTTCTGCATCTTCGTTGGAGCCCGCGAACATGTTGTCGTAGTTAGGCACCGCGGAATAACCGGAGGAGATAAAGTCGGTACCCGGCAGGAACTGCATCAGCAGACGGGCGGTACGACGCATATCCGAGTGGGTAAAGGTCTGGTCGTTACTGGATGCGCACTCCAGATCCAGTGCGGCGCAAATCAGGTTTTCGGCAAGAATGGCGCGAATCCCCGAAGGTACGGCGGAAGGGACGCCAACGCAGCTTACGGAGCCGTTTTGCAGACCCTGAACACCCGCTGCTTTGGTTATGTAGATACAGCGTGCTTCCAGGTACAACATCGATTTGCCTTCGGCATAACCCATCTGTACTTCTGAGCCGGAACCGGAGGTAAAGCGCATTTTCAAACCGCGTGAGGCATAGGAAGAGGCCAGGAAGCCTTTTGACCACGGCGTATCGTCACCGTCGGTAAACACAGGCTCTGTACCATAAACGGAGATGGTTTCCGCATAGCAGGTGTGGCCAAGCATGCCGAGTTTCAGTTCGGTAGCTTCTTCCAGTGAGCACTGGGTTAATACGCCAGGGCGTCCAACCTGTGAGCCGACCAGCAGCGCGATAGCGTTAAAGGGGGCGTAACGAGCAACCGCGACGGTGGTTTCCTGTTCGTCGAATCCACGGAATGCACCTTCGGCTGCATCGGCTGCAATTTGCACCGGGTTGTCTTTTACGTTGGTGACGTGTGCCTGTTGCGATGGTGTACGACGCGCGCGCATTTTCTGCATCGACATCATCATTTCCACCACGTTCATGTGTGACACCACTTCGACAATTTTTGCCGGCGTCATTGCAGTGGTGAGCGGTACGATATCGCTACGCTTAACGTTAGGATCGCAGAGCATGTTGGCGAGCTTGACGGAGTCCATCGCCATCACTTCTTCCGCGCGATCCAGGTTGATACCGTAGTGGGCAATAAAGTGGTCAATCAGGTCAAATTTACTGACGGGTTTACCGTCCAGTTCGGTTACCACGCCGTCGACGATGCGAATAGAGGGTTTGGGATCGTTCGGGCTTTCCATTGCGATAAAGCCTTCTTCAATCCACTCCTTCACAAAGCCGTCCTGGTTAACAGGGCGTTTCGCCAGCGCTTCAAATCGTTTCGATCTCATGAAACAGCCTCTCTGTTATCAGATGTAGGACGGGCGGTCGTTTTTCGGCTCTGCACCCAGCGTGCCCAGTACGGTTTTACCGATTTCACGGGCAGAAATGACGGCCTGACGCACAGCACCGGAGTCGCCGGAGATAACCAATATGGCTTCGTTGCTGTAGCTGGTGCCTTTTGCCGGCGAGCTATATGCCACCACTTCCACGTTGGCGGATTTCAGTGCTGTATCGGCCATCAACACGCCGACGGAGGCCGGTGCACCAACGATCACGCCGCAGGCACGGCCAACCGGTGCGCCAAAGGCTTTCTCCAGCGCGTAGCTGGCACGGGCGGTGTATTGCATTTCGATGTGGCCAGCTTCGTTGGCATAAACATCGCCGAAGGTGCGATCGAGTTCTTTCAGAGCAACCTCGATGGCGCGTTTAACGTCGGAGACATCATTACCGCCGAACAGGATCAGTGAGCCGTGGCCCGCACCGCCTTTGGTGTCACGTGGTAATTCAATGCTGATCACTTCGGTGTTAGTTGCCTTGACGGCTTCGTCTGCCGCCATGATGTGTGGACCTGCACCTGTACGTGCGCCGAGGATGCCGATTGAGCGGTAGCGTTTTTCCAGTTTCATTGCATCAAGCAGTGCGCTATCCACGTTCGCGATCACCAGACCAACGGTGTCGCCGATCGCCGTACCAACAAATTCCGTTAAACTGCAGCTTTTCTCTGCCATAGCCGTCTCTCGTTTGGGGTGGGTTACAGTAGGGGAGGTCGCGGGTGCCGGTGAGGACACTTTGGCGATCACCTGAGCCATGATCTGTTCCACCAGGTCATTGCTACTCATTGGCTAGATAGTGTCGTCACGAGGATAAAAATCATTGATAATAGGGCCTTCTAATCAGAAGGCCCTATTATCATGACTA
>NZ_CBFFRL010000296.1:0-4075 GCF_965644215.1 Phytobacter sp. V69 | reverse complement strand
ACTCTCAGAGTCTGGACTGAGTACGCCCCTATGGGGCGTTATCAATGCCACCTGCTATGCAGGTGGTTTTTTACCTGAAAATTCATGAGCGGCAACTTATAGTTATTGTACGGATTTCTTCCGTACATATTGTCGATTCTGCAATTCCAGCCACTGACGTTAAAGCATAATGAATGACGGCTGCAGCGACGAGCTATCAAGGAGCACATCGTGCCAGCACTCAAAAAACAGCGTATTGACCTTCGGCTCACGGATGATGATAAGACCATCATTGAAGAGGCGGCTGCGTTGTCCAATCAGACCATTACACAGTTTATGCTCTCGAGCGCCTCAGCGCGTGCGGCAGAAGTGATTGAACAGCATCGCCGTCTCGTACTGAGTGAAGAATCCTGGAATCTGGTGATGGATGCCATCAGTAATCCTCCTCAACCGAATGACAAACTCAAACGAGCGACAAAGCGTCTACAAGACATGGTGTGAGGCGTGGACGAACTGACTATTTCGATTTTTTCTGAGGGCGTGCAATACGATTTTTCCGGCTTCGACTGCGGTGATGCCACGTTGAACCGCTTCCTCATCGGGCATCTTGTGCGGCAGCACCGTGGGCGCATAATACGCGGCTACTTGCTTACCACTCGCGAGCCGAAACCGAAAGTGGTTGGCTATTACACGTTATCCGGTAGCTGTTTTGAGAAGGAAACGCTCCCTTCCCGGACGCAACAGAGAAAAATTCCTTACACCAACGTGCCCGGCGTTACCCTTGGTCGTCTGGTCGTCCATAAAGATCTACAGGGTAAAGAGTGGGGGACAACACTTGTCACCCATGCGATGAAGGTCACCTGGCTTGCTTCACTGGCTGTGGGAATTCACGGGATCTTTGTTGATGCGATGAACGATAACGCGAAACAGTTTTATTTGAAGCTCGGTTTTATTGCATTACAAGGCAGGAACGCGAATTCACTGTTCTACCCTACGAAATCTATCGAGATGTTATTTGCAGAATAAGCGGATGTATTATTCCCCGCTATCGTTTGGCGGGGAACACATTTATGCCAAATGCTGCTGCCACGCATAATTGCTATTTGGATAATGCCATTAATCGGTAACTAATAGTGGTTACTGATAGCTGATGGTGTAAATCAGATTACCGTTAGCTTTCCCTGCGGTAAGCAGACTGTCCGTCTGAATATAACGGGCGTAGAGCGGGATAGTAATATTGCTGCTGCCGTCTTTTGGCAGGATGAGTTTATACGCTGCATTGAGGTCGATTTTGTCTGACGTACTGGCGCTGCGAGAAAGCTGAATACCGACGCCGGTGGCGGTGGCTGTGTTATCGGCAATCTTCATAATGCCGTTGGTTGCATCGTTAATACCGTCACCGGGGAGCAGGGTGATGGAGGCAACGTTACTGGTCAGGCCGATAGCATCGATGTTTTGCGTGCCATCAAATATGGCAATGGAAGTTGAACTGTTACCATAAAATTGCCCGCAGTTGTGCAGAATAATGCTGGCGTCTTTCCAGGCGGTGCCGGAACCCTGGCCGCTGAAATCGGAGACTTTGTGTGAGCCCATTGATACCACCGCCGATTTGCTTACCAGTGAGATATTACAGGTTGGTGTATTGACGGTCAGATTACCGCTGATTTTTATGTCGTAAATTGGCACCATACTGCCAGTAAGTCCAAGCGAATAGCGAGCAACTGGAAGGTCACTCCCGGAGATCGTACCGCCGATTACATTCTCTGATGTTTTGATCAGCACGAAGGAGGAGGAAGCAGGCCATATTGATGAAAAAAAACAGCTGCTTGTATTCGTACAACTGGTGGTCGCATAGATATAAGGAAAATGTGTGCCGTCATTGTGAATAAATTGTATGCCTATTCCACTGACACCTGTCTGATAAATCTTTGAGTCAGACGATGTTTCTGTTTTTGGCAAGAAATCATATTCATAGCCAAGTCTAAAATGCCCTGAGGAGTCACATGTGACACGAGCTTGTTGTGCATTAGATGAAATATTGATGCTTTGCCGATAAATAATCGTACCGGGTGCCAGATCGGGCCGTACGCTGATTGCATTAACTGCCAGTGGTAGATTGAAAGATCTCGTATTTGACTGTGGATAAGTTACTGTCGGGCCGAAAGTACAACTGGCTGCTACCCCCCTGCCGCACATGCCTGTTATTGCAGCAAAAAGGAATAATCCCCTTATTTTATGCATTATTAATCCTTACTGGTGATCAGACGCGATAGACAGCAAGAATAGAATGTAGAGGGTGTCAGAAATAGAAATTAAATTTTTGATGGCAGATAATTATCTTCGATACTCACAGAATGAACGCTGTGATGCCAGGCAAAAAGTGTCAATAATCGTTTAAATCCAGATTTTATTGTCACAAAAAGAGCAGGCCTCTCAGCCTGCTCTTATCACTATACGGTCCCCGTCCCGCCATCGGCACACCACACCTGGCCTGAAGAAAACGAGCTTTCATCAGAGGCGAAAAGCACATACAGAGGGGCGATCTCGACCGGCTGGCCAGGGCGCCCAAGTGGCGTGGTTGCGCCAAATTGTTGCACTTTTTCCTGCGGCTGGCCTCCACTTGATTGCAGGGCTGTCCAGTAAGGACCGGGAGCGACCGCATTGACGCGAATTCCCTTCGGGCCAAGCTGCTGAGCCAGCGCTTTAGTAAACGCGACGCCACAGGCTTTGGTTTGCGCATAATCCAACAGTATTGGACTGGGCTGGTAAGCCTGTACTGAGGTGGTATTAATGATCACCGCACCTTCTCCCAGATGCGGGAGGGCCGCCTTCGTTATCCAGAATGGCGCATAGACGTTGGTTTTGAACGTAGCATCGAAGTCCTCAGTGCTGAGATCCAAAATAGATTCACAATACTGTTGCCGCCCTGCGTTGTTCACCAGCACATCCAGCCCGCCAAGTTGGCGTACGGCATTCGTGACCAACTGCTGGCAAAACGACTCATCGCGAATGTCGCCCGGCAATGCGACTGCTCTTCTGCCTTCGGCGGTTATCAGCGCGACAACGGCATCCGCATCAGATTGCTCTTCAGGCAGATAGTTTATTGCGATATCCGCTCCTTCGCGGGCAAACGCAATGGCAACGGCCCGGCCAATACCAGAATCACCGCCGGTGATTAAGGCGCGTTTTCCTGTCAGCCTGCCAGAACCTACATAGCGTGTTTCACCATGATCGGGCATCGGTTTCATCTCTGAGGCCAGTCCCGGCGGCTGTTGCGGTTGTTGCGCAAAAGGAGGAAGAGGGTAGTGATGATGCTTTTTGTCAGAAGGCTTCATAATAACTCATCTCTTTAGCAAACCAGAGAATCAAAATAGACACTAATCCTCTTTCGCGCGAATCGTCATAAATAACGAAACGTTTCTCTGAGAGAAAAATAAATGGTCGAAAACGTTTTTTATTATGCAATAGAGGGAGATGAACGAAATTTCTTTTTTTTAAATTAAATTTATTTAAAGAGAATATATCTTTAAAAAATTTTCACGAAGATCATGTGTGTAACATTATATTAACCGAAACTTGCACAAATATACAACAATAAAGTCTAAGTCAAACAATTAAATATCAGGTCGGGCCAGGGTATAAATTAATTCACTGGAACAGATGACAAAACTTCACGAAATGTAACTTGTTAATTTTTTCCTTTCAGTGCTACGCTGATTAAGTCACAACATTCACAAGGAGATTAGGATGAACAATGAGTCAGCGTTTCCTGCATTTCCCGTTAATGGATGGCAGGTGGGAGCAGTAGAAGATTTGAATGGGGTGGTTATTAAATTTGGTTATAGCACTTCCCCTTATGCGCCGGGTGGTTCATCGTTCGAGTCGCAATTTTTTTGCCTGACGCCTGATAAGGTCAAAAGCCTCATTTACGACCTTCAGTTAAGTCTGCATCAGTATGAAGAAAAAGTCGTCTGACACCTCTTACAGCAAGAATGATTGACATCGCAGCAGCTGTGTTTTGCTAGGCTGTGTCCCTTAATCACCTGAGTTATAGTAACTGTCTTTTTCAACAACATATTGAACTATGGCTCGCTAC
>NZ_CBFFRL010000295.1:0-4100 GCF_965644215.1 Phytobacter sp. V69 | reverse complement strand
AAAACGTGTGTTTTTAGTCATCCTGTTTACCTCTCTCTCAAAGAGTTTAGTCTCCAGGATTCCCGGGGCGGTTCAGAATGCAAAACATCACATGAACCAGATAATGCCTGTCTGTCAGAGGAAACTGTCACGATTGGAATTGGTGAGTTGTGGGCATTTAATTCAAGGGCATCGCGTTTTGCAGGCTGGATAACTGGCCCACTTTATAATGCAGACATACTGGAGTCATGGGACGACAATCAAATTTACGGCGACTGAGGCCGCGCCAGCGGCCTTTTTTTATGCCCCTCGTTTAATTCCCCGCGCCACCTGGACATACAGCCTATTTTTCCAGTGCCATCAATTCACCGCCACCGCCTGCTCGGCCAGCTCAAAATCTGCTGGCAAACCGGCATGGCGCCAGCTTCTGCAACGCGTTTTCTTGGTGGCACTGTCCGGCATCGATGCACCGCTGCGGCTATCGTTTGGCATAAACCTGTTGGGGACTTAGGACACGATAGTAGAATTGAACTCTCTTAATCGCAAGGATACTGTTAGGGATTCAGGGCGAGGGAATGGAATTGAACTCCTTTAATCGCCAGGCGGTTGTGGGAGATGTAGGGCGAGGGAAATGAATTTAACCCCCTTAATCGCCAGGTGGCTGTTGGAGATGCAGGGCGAGGGAATGGAATTGAACTCCTTTAAACGCCAGGCGGCTGTGGGAGATGTAGGGCGAGGGAAATGGATTTAACCCCCTTAATCGCCAGGTGGCTGTTAGGTATACAAGATGATGTAGCGGATTTCCACCCTCCATATTCCTCAGGTGGCAGTGGGGGATGAAGAGTTAAGAGCTCTGAACATAATCCCCACAATCACCTCACGCCGACTAGATAGAATACAGATAAGACCTGAAGCATCATTTCTAAACGAACCGCCTTGACGTAGAAACTACAAAATAGATAAAAAGCGAAGAGAAAGTTAGCGTATTAATAGAAATACAGCTAGAATTAAACGCATGTGCTTCAACAAAACGCATTATGCGTAAAGTTTACGTATATGCGTTTAATTTTAATTTATAATGTTAGAAGGATCGGATGAGAATGAATCTAATTGATAAGATCGCCCTTGTCGGTCAACGCATGAAGAGCGAACAGATTTCCCTGAAGGAATCATTACTGGTCACTTCAAGAGTTTCGGTGTCAGATGATAGTGTTGAGGGTGCGGGAGTAGATCGCCTTATCTATAACCACTGTTTGAACAAAAAGAATCTGTCTGATTTTTTTGGAAAATCCCGTGTAACTTTCAACAAAATCCTTGCTGACCTTGAAGAAAGAAATTTAGTTGGCGCTCCTATCTACCAGAACAAAAACCACCTCTATACTCGCTGGGACGTCCAGAAAATAATGGATGCTCTAAATTATCCGCGATATAGCGATTATTACCTAAGCCGAACAATCGTAACGCAAAATCATAAAGGTGGCACTGGGAAAAGTACCACATCAGGTGCAATTGCAGTGGCTGCTGCGCTTGATCTGCACCTTAATGCCAGGGTTTTATTGATTGAATGGGATCCACAAGGTTCAATTGGAAGCGGCATGATTCAAAGCGTCACTGAAGATGATGTTTTTCTTACAGCTATGGATGCAATCTTAGGGATCTACGAAGAAGATTCGGATTATAGAAAATACATCGATTTAGGATACAAAGAAGAAGAAATAATTGAGAGTATGCCGTTTTCTACACACCTACCAAATCTTGATGTGATCACAGCATTTCCTACGGATGCTCGATTCAAAGATAAATACTGGCAGTGCACCAAAGAAGAACGGTCAGAGTTATTGCTGCGTTTCAAAGAGGTAATCCTGCCGGTTTTGAAGAAAAAATACGGACTAATCATCATTGATACTCCACCAGAGGACTCGCCAATTACATGGGCCGCTGATGAAGCTGCTGATGGTATCCTCGTTGCCGTTTCACCACGTGAATATGACTATGCTTCAACGACAGATTTCATGCTAACAATCAGCGAACGCTTAAAGCAATCCCCAAGCAAGGGCGAGAACTTACATTGGTTTAAGGTGCTGGCTGTAAATGTAGATGACAAAAGTCCGAATGAAAAAATGGTCCTAGATAAACTAGTGAGGACAGTTCAAGATCTGTTTATGTCGGCAAATATCAAAAATTCTGAAGCGTTTAAAGCTGCTGCATCCAGGGGACGAACTGTACTGGATATTAAAAAGTCGGAAGAGCTTTGTTCTCCAAAACAGTTAGATATTGCCGAGGAATCAGTGATGTCGGTATATCAACAATTTATTAATGAGATAAAGAGTTTTTCAGCGAAACAAGGGGCTAAAGCATGAATGATGAACAGCGTATCGGGAATGATAAATCGCGATATCTTAATGCGCCTAAACGCACTGAAGTAGGACATAGCTCCAGACTTCCCAGCCTGAAATCGCCAGCTCGCTTAAAGAAACTGTTTACACTCCACAATGGTCGTAAGCTCGAAGCCGAACACATCACCGTACCGGCTGAGAAAGTAGAACTGGAGACCGCAGTCCATCCGATGAATCCTCGAAATCAAGAAGCTCTATCTGTAAATGCGGTAAGAGATATTCTGGAACAAATCGAAACGAGAGGCGTGGATACTGAAGGTGTAGCAGTTAAAAGAAATGGGGTATACCTTCTTATAGAAGGCAGTCGCAGGCGTTTCTGTTGCATTCATTCAGTAAAGGACATGCCATTATGGGTTTTGCCGGATGAACTATCTCCGGAAGATATTAATTCCATCATTACAGCAGCACAAACATCTCGTCGATTTTCATATCGTGAGGTGGGTTTTAAATATTTGAAAACGATGAAAGAGAAGGGATTCACAAGTAATGAAGAGCTGGCCCTTTTCCTTGGTATCAGTCACGTATCTGTTTCTAAACGCGTCCAGGCTGCTAAAATTAGCAGTTCACTTATTGCATTGTTTCCTGATTATGAAGGAATTCCAAACTCTTTTTACAATCGATTATTTAGACATCAGAAATATATCGAAAAGAATTTATTTTCTCTTGATGAAGTCGTAGATAGTGTAAAGGAGCAAGCAGTAAGTCTGGACCTGGCAGATATTACTGAAGCACAAAAATTCGTAATGGAAAAGATTACAAAGGCGGTAGCAGCCCTCGACATAAGACAACCAAATATTGGTTGGGTTACACATGAATTGGCTTCTTTTGAGAATAAAGATAAATATGCGAGAATTAGTAAAAATGCTACTGGTCGGAAAGTTCGCTTTGAATTTAATAGATTAAATAGCGAATTGATTGAAGAAATTGAAAGTTTTATAAAAATGAAACTAAACAACAAGTTATAACGAATTTATTGATTTAATCGCATCGTTTTAATCCGGTTTTATTAAAGAAGTTAGACCGACATCGTCATGGCTGGATAATGGATGGGGAAAGATGTAAATTGTCCAAAAATAACTTACATTATAGTAAGTGTTTGATTTTAGAGTTGAAGCATCTGAGCGGGTCCCATTGTCAGGGACCCATTATTTTTATTGGAAAGGTTTATGGGCTGGTTCTGATAGGAATGGCCTAAGCTCAATATGAACAGTTGCTGCATTACTGTCATTGCTTACATTCAGTGGTGCTTTTCCCGGTAATGACATCGTTGCAACGTCAGGACCTGAAACAGCAAAGTTATTTTCCGTGCTGGGCATCACGGTAAAAATTTTAATCGCAACATTCTCATGTCTGTACATCGAGATCCCAAATGTTGAACCGGCTTCGGAATTACTGACATCGACTTCAACTGGTGTCCTTCCAATCATTTCATTGGTTAGAATATTTTTGACGATGGCACCTTCAGGAGCTGTATAAATTCGATATGGATAAGCAAAAACCGCCTGGCAGCAGCAAAGGCAGATAACTATTAAAAAAGACTTCATGATTGCTCCTGTTTTAAAAATGTAAGAGTTAATGCTTGTGTGACTTCAGTTATGTTTGTTTTACCCGATCCTGGGAAGTCATATTTAATACTGAAAAGTAATGGCAGTGAACCGCCCCGGGAATCCTGGAGACTAAACTCTTTGAGAGAGAGGTAAACAGGATGACTAAAAACACACGTTT
>NZ_CBFFRL010000294.1:0-4209 GCF_965644215.1 Phytobacter sp. V69 | reverse complement strand
TTCAGGCAACCGTCTGTGGTGTTTGCAGAGCTAAGATTGGCGGCTTAGCGTTGCACTTCGGAGTTGAATCCGCCCTTTACCAAAATCATGTCGGTGCAGTGATACACGGCGACTGATTTCATAACTCAGGTCGTTAACTGTGATCTCTTCAAGAACGGCATAGTTGCTTAACTTGAACCACCGCTTAACAGCCTTCATTGTGTCGCTGGCTTTCATCTGTATTCCATTTCTCCCTAACGTAACTCACCCGTCAGCCAGAGCCGATTTTCTCGTGCTAACAATGGCCTAAAGATAAATTGTTTTGAGAGTGTGAGCCAGAGGAGATAAAAATGAATGCTCGAATGAGTGCAACATGATAGAAATGAATGCTTCGGAACAGGCTGTTATTAATGGATTTTTAATGCATTACCTGATGCATGGCATGAGAAAAACTTAACGGTAAGCTATTGAATTTAAAGGAAGTGTGGCGGAGAGAGGGGGATTTGAACCCCCGGTAGAGTTGCCCCTACTCCGGTTTTCGAGACCGGTCCATTCAGCCGCTCTGGCATCTCTCCGTTTCAATGGTTGCCATGATGCCAGGTAATTTGGCATTTTAACAGACCCTGTCCCGTTAATTTGGTTCAAGTGGCGAGTTTGCGAGCAAAGCGATGATTAAGTGGCCCTGGAAAACAAAGGAAGCCTCTCACGGTGCGGAATTCCCATGGGAAGACGCGTTAAATATCCCCGTGTTAGCGAACCTTTCATTAGATGAACAAGAGAAACTGGTGCAACTTGCCGACCGTTTTTTACAGCAAAAGCGGCTGGTTGCGTTGCAAAGTTTCGAACTGGATGCGCTAAAAAACGCGCGTATCAGCCTGATCTTTTGTCTGCCGGTACTGGAACTCGGCCTTGAATGGCTGGATGGCTTCCATGAAGTGCTCATCTACCCTGCCCCGTTTGTCGTTGACGACGAATGGGAAGACGGTATTGGCCTGGTGCACAGCCAGCGCGTCGTCCAGTCCGGGCAAAGCTTTCAGCAGGGACCGATTGTCCTGAACTGGCTGGATATTCAGGATTCGTTCGATGCCTCGGGTTTCAACCTGATCATCCACGAAGTCGCGCACAAGCTGGACACCCGTAATGGCGACCGGGCAAACGGTATTCCGTTCATTCCTCTGCGTGAAGTGGCGGCCTGGGAGCATGACCTGCATGCAGCGATGGACAACATTCAGGACGAAATCGACCTGGTGGGGGAAAGCGCGGCCAGTATTGATGCTTATGCAGCGACCGATCCTGCGGAGTGTTTTGCCGTGCTGTCGGAATACTTTTTTAGTGCACCCGAATTGTTCGCTCCGCGCTTCCCGGCGCTCTGGCAGCGTTTTTGTCAGTTCTACGGCCAGGATCCGTTATCGCGTCTGCGCGATCGGTCTTTTTCATCGGATGAACCCGCGAACCGCGTACACTAAAAACTCAATCTGCGCTTTAATTCACCAAATTAATCAGCAGGTTAAATTAGCTATTGACACATATGAACGTGGCAAGTAGTATGCGCCCCGTTCACACGATTCCTCTGTAGTTCAGTCGGTAGAACGGCGGACTGTTAATCCGTATGTCACTGGTTCGAGTCCAGTCAGAGGAGCCAATTTAAAGAAGCCAGATGTCTACGGACGTCTGGTTTTTTGCTTTCTATCAATTGGTTATCCCCTTCCCAATGTCTACCCACGTCTGTTAAAAAGTACTCAAAGCTACACCTCATTGTTGTTATATTCGTTGGTACAACGGGTTCGATTTGTTTTGTACCATCATGTGGAGGGCTGAAACATGGCGCTTACTGACGTTAAGATAAAAAAATCAAAGCACTCTGATAAGCCCGTCAAGCTCACTGACGGCTTTGGCATGTACCTGCTTTTGCATCCAAATGGCTCAAAGTACTGGCGTATGCAGTTCCGCTTTGCAGGTAAACAGAAAACCCATGCGTTAGGTGTCTACCCGACCGTTTCCTTAGCGGAAGCCAGAGAACGTCGTGACGCAGCCCGTAAGCTACTGGCTAATGGTATTGACCCTTCTGCTAAAAAGCAGGAAGACAGGCTGGAAAACAGTGGCGCGTTCTCTTTTGAGACCATCGCACGACAGTGGCACAGCACCAATAAAAAGTGGTCAGCAGATTATGGAGCCAAAATTCTCCGCACCTTTGAAACCTATATCTTCCCTGTTATTGGCAATCGCCATGTTGCTGAACTGAAAACCCGCGACCTGCTGGTGCCGATAAAAGCGGTTGAGGATAAGGGGTTTAATGAAGTGGCTATGCGTCTGAAACAACGCACTACCGCTATCATGCGTTACGCTGTTCAGCAGGGCATTGTCGACTACAACCCCGCACAGGAAATGTCAGGGGCCGTTAACACGGGTAAACGTCAACATCGTCCAGCTTTGCCGTTTGAACGCTACCACGAGTTTTTAGGACGTGTTGACAGCTATAAAGGCCGGTTGCTCACCCGACTGGCGGTGAAACTCACCCTGCTGATTTTTATCCGTTCGAGCGAACTTCGGTTTGCCCGCTGGGCAGAAATCGATTTTAAAAAATCGTTATGGACGATACCGGAAGAGCGCGAAGCGGTTAAAGGCGTGAAAAACTCACACCGTGGAGCCAAAATGAAAACCCGGCATTTGGTGCCACTCAGTCAACAGGCCGTTACCATTCTCAGAGAAATACAGCAAATCAGTGGTGACCATGACTTCATTTTCATTGGCGATCACTATGCCGATAAGCCGATGAGTGAAAACACGGTCAACAAGGCGTTACGTACAATGGGCTACGATACTCAGAAGGAAGTCTGCGGTCATGGTTTCCGTACAATGGCATGTAGCTCCCTGATAGAGTCTGGCTTATGGTCAAAAGACGCCGTTGAACGCCAGATGGGGCATCAGGAACGCAATAATGTTCGTGCTGCCTATATCCATCAGGCTGAACATTTGGACGAGCGCAGGGTTATGCTGCAATGGTGGGCCGATTTTCTCGATGCTAACCGGGAAGGGATGGTCAGGCCGTTTGAGTTTGCACAGAAGGGATAAATCGAACAAAGGCCACAGATGGTCATTGTCAATTTATCCAGTCAGAACATAAACAATAAACTTTATAATCTAACCGCTCACATATGAGTGGTAAAATATGTTAAGAGTGCATATGTAAGCGCTAAGGTCATTATTAAAAATCAACAAGCCATTAAAATGTTATGAGTTTGCATGCCCAAGAATGTGCATATACCAAGAATACTTCAAGTTGCAGGGGCCTGTGAACCCAAGTCTATAGTAGGGGAAAATTGTTTAGGCACTACCATCCTGCATCTTGAAGTTCCTTGGGTATAATAATATAAAATTTAATAAAGAGCATTTATCACGGATTCAGGGAGTGATGGTCTACCATTTATAAGGCAAGTACCAACAAAAACGGCTTCTGCATAAACAACATTATTGACAATTATTTGTTGAACGAAATTTACTCGGTTGCGTTTCTCATTAGGACGCAATTGACAAGTCACCTGCATTTTATCGCCAGTCAAAAGACTTTTTTTGAAACGCAATGTGTATTCGAGTATAATATGAATACGACCTTGAGAAAACTCATGCTCAAGATCCAATCCAAGTACTTCTTTCATGAAATCATGGCGAGTCCACTCCATGTAAAATGGATAGTATAGCCCATCCACAACCCCTTGAAAATCGATATGTTCCTGTTTAACTTCATAATATTTTACAAACATGAAAAAAATCCTTAGTGAACTTCTTTAAAGTAACTGGTAACCATCGCTGGCTACAATTACAATTTAGATAATACATACCTAACCTTTTGAATGAATGGATTTAAGTTTTCATCTCCCATACTTTAAATCATGTAAAATCAGTTAGTACTGTGAAAATGTCCATTTTAAATAAAAAAGAATTACACATGTGTACTCATGTTAATGATTAAGACAAATAAAACTTCAATGTTTTGTCATAAAGTTTTTATCCATTAACGTGTGAGATTGCCAGAAAAAACATGTATTAATTTGTTAATGCTTTTACAAATAACAACATTTATGTGTAGGGTCATCTTTGATTGTTTTGCTTGCCAAGCATAAAACACACCTTTTTTATTGTTATTATTGATAAATGAACCGCGAATTCAGATAATAAGTGCAACGCTCGGACATGATTGTGGAGAGTGTAGGAGGAAGGGTTAACTACCGA
>NZ_CBFFRL010000293.1:0-4216 GCF_965644215.1 Phytobacter sp. V69 | reverse complement strand
ACGGCCTCATTTCTCGCTGCCGTCCAGATCAGATGCATCGCTCTCTGGGCTAAAATCTTGTGATGACACTATCTAATTCTCCATAAAATATTCACATTTTTGTTTTGGAATTAAGGCTCGTCTGTTCAGGAGTTTTTATGAAAAAAATTATGCTCGTCGTTATTGTGCTCTGTGGAGCAATGTCTCTTTCCGGGTGCATTTTCCCTCCAGGAGGACCTGGCGGCGGCCCCGGTGGTGGTCATTTCCATGGGCCTGGTCTGCGCTAAATTGTTAAGGCCCTAAAAGGGCCTTTGTGATGACAATAAATAACCTCCGACATGGCCGGAGGTTATTTATTTTCTGGCTAAAGACGCGTTATTCGCTCAGCCCGCGATTTTTCAGCATCGGCTCGATAAGCGGGTCGTGCCCACGCCACTGGCGATAAAGTTCAGCTAAATCAGTGCTATTCCCGCGTGACAAAATCGCGTCGCGGAATTTTTGCCCGTTTTCGCGGTTCAATCCGCCCTGCTCTACAAACCACTGGAAGCCATCGTCAGCCAGCATTTGCGTCCACAGATAGGCGTAATAGCCCGCCGCGTAGCCGCCGCCGAAGATATGGGCAAAATAGCTGCTGCGATAGCGAGGCGGAACGGCTGAAATATCCAGCGCCTCATGACGGATCGCCTGCGCTTCAAAGTCATCGACATCATTGACCTGAGTATTGCCATCCAGACTGTGCCAGTTCATATCCAGCAAGGCGGCGCTCAGCAGCTCCGTCATGTCATAGCCTTTATTGAACTGGGTACTACGCAGCATTTTATTGCGCAGTGCTTCCGGCATCGGCTCGCCGGTCTGGTAATGACGCGCATAGCGGGTGAAAACCTCCGCATGGCTTGCCCAGTGCTCGTTAATCTGCGACGGGAACTCAACGAAATCGCGCGGCGTGTTGGTCCCCGAAAGGCTGGCATAGCGCTGGCTGGCAAATAAACCATGCAGCGTGTGGCCAAACTCGTGGAACAGGGTAATCACATCATCCCACGACAGCAGTGCCGCCTGCCCGGCCGCAGGTTTCCGGTAATTGCAGACGTTGTAAATAACCGGTTTTGTCGATAGCAACGTCGATTGCTCGATGAAATTCCCCATCCACGCACCACCGCTTTTGGAGTCGCGGGCGAAGAAATCGCCATAAAACAGCGCCAGCCGCTCTTCATTGTGATCAAATATTTCCCATACCCGCACGTCCGGGTGATAAACCGGAATATCGTTACGCTCCACAAAGCGAATGCCAAAAAGCTGGCTCGCCGTAAAGAATACCCCTTCGGTCAGCACCGTGTTGAGCGCAAAATACGGGGCAATATGTGATTCATCGAGATCGTACTTCGCCCGTCGAACCTGTTCGGCATAATACGGCCAGTCCCAGGCCTGAGCGGCAAAGCCCCCTTCCTGCTCATCAATGAACCGTTGAATATCCGCCAGTTCACGTTCCGCACGCGCCCGCGACACGGGGACAATCCCGCGCATAAAATCAAATGCAGCCTTCGGGGAACCCGCCATCTGATCCGCCATTTTCCAACTGGCGTAATCCGGGAAGCCCAGTAACGACGCCTGCCGGGCGCGCAACTGCACCAGACGCAAAACAAGGCTGCGCGTGTCGTTGGCATCCGCTTTCGACGTACGTAACCAACTGGCGGTGAACAGATTTTCACGCGTCTGGCGGTCCTGCAATGCTGCCAGCGCTGGTTGTTGCGTGGTATTGAGCAGGGAAAGCAGCCAGCGATCGGGCAGCTCTTTTTCCCGCGCCGCCTCGGCGGCTGCCGCGATAACGTCATTGCTCAGACCAACCAGTTGGTGGACATAATCGACCACCAGCCCACCGGCTTTATCCGCTGCCAGCAGGCGCTGATTAAACTGGCTGGTGAGCGTAGCCGCCTCGGTATTCAGGGTTCTGAGCGCCTGTTTATCATCCGCAGAGAGCGTCGCACCTGCCAGCATAAAGCGCTGATACATCACCTCGACCAGGCGCACAGATTCTTCATCCAGCCCCGTGGATTCACGGTTGCGCCAGACGGACTCGACGCGTGCAAACAGTGTGTCGTTGAGGTAAATGTCATTCGCCAGCTGCGCCAGCTCGGCGGAGAACGCTTCGTCCAGTTGCTGTAAGAAATCGTTGGTATGCGCGGAGGTCATGGCGAAAAAGACGCTGGTCACGCGCGTCAACAGTTCGCCGCTGCACTCCAGCGGCAAGAGAGTATTGTCGAACGTGGCGGGAGCCGGGTTTTGCGCAATGGCGGCCACCTCGGCGCGTTTTTCCTCAACCCCACGGTCAAACGCAGGGCGATAGTGATCCTGATGGATAAGATCGAAGCGCGGTGCCTGATACGGCAGCGTGCTGACATCGAAGAAAGGATTCGTTACCGACATATTTTACTCCTGAATTCGGTTTGTTACCCCAGACCAGACATCCACTGTATTGGCTGCGATGATTTATCAGTAGCACAAATTGAAGATTTTTTGCCAGGCTTAACTTAGGTTACCGCCGCTGTGCGGCGCGTGCTATGGTAATACACCACAAAAAGCGTTGAGGAACAGTAAGATGATTATTTTGGTTACCGGGGCAACTGCAGGTTTTGGTGAGAGTATTACACGTCGTTTTATTGAGAACGGACATAAAGTCATCGCGACCGGACGTCGTCAGGAGCGTCTGCAAGAGCTGAAAGATGAGCTGGGCGACAGCCTGTTTACAGCGCAAGTGGATGTGCGTAACCGTGCAGCTATTGAAGAGATGCTGGCGAATTTACCTGCTGAATGGAAAGCGATCGACGTTCTGGTGAACAACGCCGGACTGGCCCTGGGACTGGAGCCAGCGCACAAAGCCAATGTGGATGACTGGGAAACCATGATCGACACCAATAACAAAGGTCTGGTGTATATGACCCGCGCGGTGCTGCCGGGCATGGTTGAGCGCAATCGCGGCCATATCATTAATATCGGTTCGACGGCGGGTAACTGGCCGTATGCCGGTGGTAACGTTTATGGCGCTACTAAAGCGTTTGTCCGTCAGTTCAGCCTGAACCTGCGTACCGACCTTAACGGTACTGCCGTTCGCGTGACCAATATTGAACCGGGCCTGGTGGGTGGGACGGAGTTCTCCAACGTCCGTTTCAAAGGTGATGACGCGAAGGCCGGGAAAACCTATGAAAACACCAACGCCCTGACGCCGGAAGATGTTACCGAAGCGGTCTGGTGGGTGGCAACGCTGCCAAAACACGTCAATATCAACACCCTGGAAATGATGCCAGTGAGCCAGACCTATGCTGGTCTGAGCGTTCACCGCGAAAGCTAATTTTCCTGCCCCGGCCCGCGGGCCGGGTATGGGAACGGCGTCTATTTAATGGTATGGTAGACAGGTAACCCCTTAAAAAGTAAGTGCGAATGATCGTTGAAACCCAGCTCAATCCGACGCAACCCGTCAACCAGCAAATCTACCGTATTCTCCGCCGGGATATCGTGCATTGCCTGATTCCACCGGGAACACCGCTGTCTGAAAAAGAGGTGTCGGTCCGCTTTGACGTCTCACGTCAGCCGGTGCGTGAAGCCTTTATCAAGCTGGCGGAAAACGGCCTGATTCAGATTCGCCCCCAGCGCGGCAGCTATGTGAACAAAATCTCCCTCGCTCAGGTCCGTAACGGCTGCTTCGTGCGCCAGGCCATCGAATGCGCGGTTGCCCGTCGCGCCGCCGGGATGATGACGGACAGCTACTGCTACCAGCTTGAGCAGAATCTCAACCAGCAGCGCACTGCCATCGAGCGCAAACAGCTGAATGACTTCTTCCAGTTGGATGACGAGTTTCACCAGAAGCTCGCACAAATTGCCGACTGTCAGCTGGCCTGGGACACCATTGAAAACCTGAAAGCGACCATGGACCGCGTGCGCTATATGAGTCTCGACCATGTATCACCGCCGGAAATGCTGCTCCGCCAGCATCAGGATATCTTTGATGCGCTGGAAAAAAGAGACGCGGATGCGGTAGATACGGCGATGACCCATCATTTGCAGGAAATCAGCGGCTCCGTGAAACTGATAAGCCAGGAAAATCGCGACTGGTTTAGCGAAGACTAACCCCTTTCGTTCTTCTCCCTTTTTGAAACGTCGTGCTGTTTTAATCCGCGAATTCAGATAATAAGTGCAACGCTCGGACATGATTGTGGAGAGTGTAGGAGGAAGGGTTAACTACCGA
>NZ_CBFFRL010000292.1:0-4258 GCF_965644215.1 Phytobacter sp. V69 | reverse complement strand
GGCCTCATTTCTCGCTGCCGTCCAGATCAGATGCATCGCTCTCTGGGCTAAAATCTTGTGACGACACTATCTAGTTTCATCTTTCACAGTAAATAAAAATCAGGAATTATAGTGAAAATAGATAACCCGGCAGATCGACTCATACATTTCCTTGAGGAATGCCTCAATTTTCCTACTCCCCAGAATGTTAGTTCCGTTAATGCACTGAGTAACATTCTGGGATTATCTAATGACGAAGGTCGAGACGTTTTATTTGCGCGAATCGGAGAGGTGATTCAGCTTCCCGGGAAAACACATAAAATCATCCAGGAAAATTTTCCTGCAAACAGTCATTACTCCAGTGAATGGTTGCATCTGGTTAATAAATCTTTTTCTAGTCTTCATCTGGCTGGAACCTTTGACAGTTTCACTACGTCCATTGACCGAATCGCGCTCCGTGAATTAAAATTAGTATCAATGATTATCGCAACAAAAGGGGCAGTGGAACATATTAATGTTGCCAAACTTAATGAATGGAAGGAAACACTTAGTCTATTAAAGCAAGAAGTACATTCCTGTACTGATTATTCACTGGAGTTGCAGGATTGTTTGGTTAAGTATATTAATAAATTAATATTCGCAATAGACGGGTATCAGATTAACGGGAATGAAAGTTTGCTGGATGCGATGGAAGCGGCCACGGGACATCTGCTGCTTGATCCGGAATACAGGAATGTGGTGATGAATGAGCAGGAGGGGCCTGGTCAGAAGTTCAGAGAGATCCTCTCAGCCGTTGCTGATGCTACCTCTATCACTACCGATGCGATTTTGCCAATGATTGCAACAGGCATTAATTTTTTTCTGACTTACAAACCGTAATAGCAGGGGGATGTATTCCCCCTCACCAGTAGTCCGGGATCGTTAAATATTCTCTTTTATCGCTTTAAGCACTTTTTCTGGTCCAGCGCTTTGTGCCAGATACAGCCCTGCCCGAAGGAGGGTGGAGACGGTAATGTTCTTGTTGGTCAACGCCTGGATCTCTTCGACCAGCTGCTCGGCCAGCATCTTTTCAGCGGCTGTCATTCTGACTGTCTTAGGTGATTCAGAGGTCGTGCGCTTCTTCGTGACACTCAGGTTCGTGAGTTTCTGGCGTTCGCCATTGTTTTTTTCCGGTTTAATCAGGTCCGGACGGGATAATGGTTGCTTTGCCATTTACACTTCCTCTTGTTGCGATAATTCAGTTAATTCACGTGCCAGTTTGCGATAGTCATTCAGAGCAAGCGAACCTTTTGCATAATAATACAATGGAACACAGGCGACCTGAGACTGAACAATTGTCTGGTCATCGCGAATGGTCGTTTCCAGTAAACGGGATTTTACTCGAGGGTGAGAGCGTAGCTGCTCATCAATAAATACGTTTATTTTCTTATGCGAACGATTGTATTTATTTCTGAACACGCTGAACTGTGTATATTCGCTTTCATTGATTTCATCCATGTAATCCAGCATTACTTCCAGAGCACTCAGGGCAAAACTTCCACCATCGACTGGAACGATGACATGATCAGCCACATATATGGCATTGCCGGACGCGAGACTTAATCCGGGTGCACAGTCGATAACGATACGGTCATAATCATCGAACACATTCTGCAGATGCCGGAAGAGGATTTTCTCCCGGTGACTGCGGGACATGCATTGCTCAAGTACTTTTTCAAAAGAAGGATCAGAAGGTATTAAATCCAGACCCGGAATGTCGGCCTCACCTGCTTTCGCAGGAATAATGGCATTACGGATATCAAAACGAGCATTGGCATAGAGGTCACAGATCGTTGGTCCGAACTGGGCATTATATTTTCTGCCGTAGGCCAGCACTTCTGATGAGTTCGCCTGGTTATCTGAGTCTATATGCAGAACCTTCTCGCCTGCCTGTGCAAACGCGACAGAGAGATTTGTGGCCGTGGAGGTTTTTCCCGGGCCACCCTTGTTGTTCATGAACACGTAAGTCGTTGCGCGTTTCTTTTGTTCTTTGATTGCCATGCCTGATTCCTCAGAAAATTATGCGATACAAACAGAACACACCTGTAATTAATAAGTACGACTATAGCATTACAAATGTAATACACAAGTAATCTATTGAAAAGATGGAGCACATGCTGGTAATCATGACGGTGCGGAAGGGCAACTGGGGGGGAGCATCCTTATTCCAGAGGGAGGTCTGTAATATTCTGGGAACCTAATGAAGAAGGGCGGAAATTTAAGGTGACGGCAGGGATTTTTGCCCTCATCCGACAGGGGGGCTATCAGCCGCAGCTCAAGCACTGTTGGTCATACATTCAGTGTTGTATGTCCCCGGTAAATATGCCTCAGGTGCATGAATATTTTTTGCCCGTCAGAGCCATGCTTCCAGGGCCATAAATCCGCGAGGGACCCCAAAATCACTATCAGACCGACAAAGTAAGTGATAAACGGGCTTACTGCAGTCAGAAACAGTGGAACATATATCAGGACAGGAAACAGGGGACCGGCCAGCGTGGCCGCGACGACTTTCCACCTGGGGGCGTCATCGGCATACTCATAACTGACAGCCCCTCCTGCGGGAATCATACCGAGCTGAAACTGAATACCGCCAACGGTAAACTGCCCCAGCACGGGAATGCCCGTCTGAAAGCGGGTGCCAGTATCAGCGCCGTTGCTCACGAGTTTGGTACCTAACGACAAGCCATCATGCGCCTGCGTGACAATGCCGTCAGCCCGGAGTTATCAGAATAAAGGGAAGGGGACCGCCCCCCCCCCCCGGCACAGTCCCCTGAAGGAATGGCAAGTCCGTTCACCGCTAATGTCAGCTTGTTCCGGGCTGTGATAACATTCCCGGGTCATTTTTCAGAGCCAGGGCTGATGAAGAAGAAAAGCAGCACACCCCACGCTGCCACGTTCAGGCAGTTCCTGACGCAACCGGATATTGCACGGGATTTCATGGAAATCCACCTGCCCGCAGAGCTGCGTGCAGTCTGCGATCTCAGCACGCTAAAACTGGAATCCGGCTCGTTCGTTGAGGATGATCTCCGCCAGTATTTCAGCGACGTCCTCTACAGCCTGAAAACCACAGCCGGCGACGGATATATTCATGTCCTGATCGAACACCAGTCGACGCCGGATAAACATATGGCTTTCCGCCTGATACGCTATGCGGTGGCCGCCATGCAGCGCCACCTGGAGGCAGGGCATAAAAAACTGCCACTGGTGATACCGGTGCTGTTCTATACGGGTAAACGCAGCCCGTATCCGTACTCCACCCGGTGGCTGGATGAGTTTGACGGTCCGGCGCTGGCAGGCAAACTCTACAGCAGCGCTTTCCCGCTGGTAGACGTTACGGTCATTCCGGATGATGAAATCGCTGGCCATCGCAGTATGGCCGCACTAACTTTACTGCAAAAGCATATTCACCAGCGGGACCTGGCGGAACTGGTTGACCGGCTGGCGCCCATCTTGCTGGCCGGATATCTGTCTTCATCACAGGTAATATCGCTGGTACCCTATATAGTGCAGGCAGACGAAACAGCCGACGCCGAAGCCTTTGTACGCGAACTGGCACAGCGTGTGCCGCAACACGGAGACGCACTTATGACCATCGCACAACAGCTTGAACAGAAAGGTATCGAGAAGGGCAGGGCTGAAGGCCTGCAGCTCGGTGAACAGCGCGGTATTGAAAAAGGCCGTTCAGAAGGTGAGCGTCAGGCCACTCTGAAAATTGCCCGTACCATGCTGCAGAACGGCATTGACCGTAATACCGTCATGAAAATGACCGGTCTGACTGAAGACGATCTGGCGCAGATCTGCCACTAATCCCCCTTTCCTGGCACTCCCTGTCCGGCCATCAGCGAATACTGATGGGGCAGGGAGGCACCAGACTCAGGCTCTGCCAGCCACAGCGATTAAACAGCTTCATCACCCCCGATACTTCAGCGCGGTCACCAGCCAGCGGGTGAGAAAGAGATTTTCCTGTGCCGGTGACAGCACATCGCCGTTCTGTCTGGCCAGCGCAAGCGCCACCAGGGCGCACCATGCCAGATGGCCTGATTTTTCAGTCAGTGTCACTGCTTCTTCCGCGAGTCAAAAAACTGATGTAACTCATCCAGCATAATCAGCACACGGCGACCCATCTTACGGGGAAACATCCGCCGCATCTCACGCGTCAGTTGCTGGCGGATTCAACTCCGAAGTGCAACGCTAAGCCGCCAATCTTAGCTCTGCAAACACCACAGACGGTTGCCTGAAT
>NZ_CBFFRL010000291.1:0-4290 GCF_965644215.1 Phytobacter sp. V69 | reverse complement strand
TCGTAGCGAGCCATAGTTCAATATGTTGTTGAAAAAGACAGTTACTATAACTCAGGTGATTAAGGGACACAGCCTAAGTCCCGATAATACGCAGGTGCTGGTGCGAGTCACACTGGCCCGTAGCGCGCAGAATCTGGCGCGAGCCGACACGCGTTTCTGGGTGGTCAGGCCGCGAGTCGGCGTCAGTGGCGTTAGCGGCATTGATACGTTGTTGTCCGGGGCCTATATCGGCGTGGACCGGGGACGATCGTCTGACGCTCACTATCAATTTACCGGCATGGAAACCCCGCCCGCTATCGTCAACGACATGGCGGGCAGCCAGTTTATGATTGAGGCCGAGGACCTGGGTTCACTGGATATCAACTCCCCGGTTTATTACCGCCGTATTCCAGTCGGGCGGATTACGTCATATCAATTGCGCAAAGACGGGCGTGGAATCGATATCCAGGTGTTTGTTGATGCGCCTTACGATCGCCTTGTCACCGCAGATTCGCGTTTCTGGAATGTCAGCGGGGTGGATCTCTCCGTGGGCAGCGACGGTTTTCAGCTTAAAACCCAGACGGTCGCGGCCATTCTGGCGGGCGGTATTGCCTTCTCAACGCCGGAAAGCCCAACGCACGGCGTGTTGTATAAGCAAACCAGTTACAGTCTCGCCCCGGACGAGGAAACGGCAATGGCACCGGCTGATGGACCGCCAATCCGCTTTCAGCTCCGTTTCGAGCAGGCGCTGCATGGCCTGAACGTTGGCGCACCGGTGGAGTTTTCCAGCGTCAAGATTGGGCGCGTGGTTTCGGTTGATCTTGACTACAACCCCGAGGGATATCGCTTTCCGACCGTGGTCGGCATTGACGTTTATCCGTCACGGATGGGCAATGTGCTGGCAAAACTGCCCAATCCGACGGGCGATATTGACCTGAACACGGCCATTTTTACGCGAGACATGATCGCTCACGGCCTGCGCGCGCAGGCCACTTCCAGCAGTCTTCTGACGGGGCAGTTGTTTATCTCCCTCGATTTCGTACCGGATGCGCCTAAAGTGACATTTGATGCCACAAAGCGTCCTTTAGAACTTCCGACGGTGAACGGCGGCCTCAATATTCTGCAAGACCAACTGACGGGGATTGCCAGGAAAATCAACAAAATGCCGCTAGAATCTATCGGGAAAAACATGAACGTCACGTTGAGTGAACTGAATAAAACCCTGTGGATGGTCAATAACCAGTCGCTACCTGCCGCCAATCGCCTGATGGAGCAGACTCAGCAGACCACGCAAAGCGCGCAGGATCTGCTGGCCCAGGATTCACCGCTAATGATTAATCTCATCCAGTCCTTACAGGAAGCCACCCGAACACTGCGGGCCGTGCGCAGCCTGACGAGTCAACTGGATCGCCACCCGGAATCGGTATTGCAGGGGCGGCCTGCGGATCCCGCACAACTCACCACAGAACGAAATCAGCCGTGAAATATATTGCCTGCCTGCTCGTCGGTTTAACGTTCACGGTTGCTGGCTGTGCGTCTCCCCAGGTGCGCTACCACACGTTGGTCAACCCTGAACCCGTGGCGCATCCTGCCGCGTCACAAAATTTTGTGATTGAAATGATGCCGGTCGGGGTGCCGGCACAGCTGGATACGCAGCAGGTCGTTATCCGGCAAAGCGACAGCAGCATTGCGGTGTTGGATGATGACCGCTGGTTAAGCCCGCTCGGAGATGAGCTACAGACCGCGCTGTCATCGCGCATCACACAACAATTTTCCACCGTGGATGTGGCCGGACTGGCGCCGGATAACGGCAAACCGGCAGTGCGGATTTTGGTGCAAATACGCCGGTTTGATAGCTGGCCGGGCAACGCCGTCAGCCTGGATGCGGACTGGAGTCTTTCCACCATGAGTTCACAAACGCGCAGCCGCCTCGTGTGTAAAAGCCATTTGTCGCAGACATTGTCAGGAGAGGGCGCGCCGCTGTTTTCTGCTTGGCAACAGGTTGTTGACAGGCTGGCGAATCAGATAGGGCAAACCGCCAGCGACTGGGTATCGACGGGGCAAGCGGTCTGTCACCGCGAATAGCCCCGCGATTTAGGTTATGGCTTAACGGCACCCGCCAGAAACAGACGGATGCCGTTGTTCACCATCTGGCTGACTTTTTCGGCAGAAAAGTCCGGCATCTCACGCAGGAAGAACAGTACTTCCGTTTCTGCTTTGATAAGCGTGGTAAACTGAATAGCGCGCAGCATCGGATCGGCTTGCGCCAGTTCGCCGCGCTGCATGGCGTCGCTCATTTCCTGAGCCAGCTCCTCCATACTTTGGCGGATGCCGGATTCAAGAAAGCGCTGTCCGATATCAGAATGTCCCGCCTCACCCAGCACCACGCGGTAGATTTGCAGCGCCTGGTTATCGCAGGTCACGACCCGCAGCATATCTTCCCCAAAGTGGGTGAGCTTTTGCTCCAGCGAACGCTGTGCATTTTCCGGGTTGGTCAGCCCACTGGCCGCCTCGGTCAGAAACCGGGCGCTGTAGTTGCGCACAACCGTTTCAAACAATTCCTCTTTCGACGAGAAATACTTGTAGAGGGTGGCCTTGGAGCCGCCAGCTCGTCGGGCGACTTCATCCATCGACGCGCGTTCGTACCCAATCTCGAGAAACACCTCAGCGGCTGCGGCTACGATTGCCTGGCGTCGTTCTTCCGTCAGTACCTTCATGTTGAACCCTTCAGTCATGTGGTCTTGAAAACTATACCGTACAGTATTGATGCCATTATGCCACAGTCGGCTAACTGAAAGGCAGGCGAATGCCGTTTAACTGTGAAAGGGGTCACCCGGGTCGCGCTATGTTTACTCAATCACCACTTTCACCTGCGGTTTTGACAGCAAAATTTTGATCAGATTGGTGTAGGTGACGGGTGGATAAAAATAGAAGCCCTGCAGAAACGCGATATTGTTCTTGTTCAGATAATCGAGCTGTTCCTTCGTTTCAACACCTTCGGCCACAATGCTTAACGACAGCTTGCGCGCCAGATCCAGTACACAATCGAGAATTCGCGTGGAATCCGGGTCGGCATTAACGCGCCCCACGAAACTGTGATCGATTTTGATGTAATCGATATGCAAATCATGAAGATAAGACAGTCCGGAATACCCGGTACCGAAATCATCCAGGGCGATAAAAAAGCCATTTTCGTGGAGGGTATTCAGACGATGAACCAGGTCGTCGTCCACGTGCAAGGGTTCGCGTTCTGTCACTTCCAGTACCAGATGCAGATCATCCCGGCTGAAACTGCTTTTATAATTCAGACAATCCGCCACAAAGCTGGGCGAGATAATATGCGAGGCGCTGAAATCAATTCCGACATGAAACCCTTCCGGTAATTTGCTGGCAATGGCGTTCATCTGCGCCACGGTCTGGGGCATCAGGCTTTGGGTTAGCGGGATGATTAACTCTGATTTCTCGGCAATGGGAATAAAAGAAGCCGGCGAAATATAGCCGACGCGCGGGTGTTTCCAGCGGGCCAGCACTTCCACACCTCGCAGCGTGCCATCACGGCCATCCACCACCGGCTGGTAAAACGGCACAATCTCCCCATTGGCAATGGCATGGCGTAGGGTTTCCTCAGGCGTGGCGTTTTTGTTCAGGTATTTGTCCAGTGCCCAGGCGATTGCACAGGCAATCAGCAGGATGAAAATCAGGATGCCCAGGCCATGACTGATAAGTCTGTGCAGGCTAAACAGCGGTGACGGGGTGTAAATGATACTGAATGGATACAGCGTCGAGTCTACGCGCCCAGGAGAGGGTGTATCTCCCGAGGCGGGCTTTATATCCCCCGTGAGACCCAGCTCTACATCCCCCACGCGCAATGAATAAGCCATATCCTTTAACGGAATATTCAGTGCTTCCCGAATATGCCGATCGCTTAACGTGACGAAAATACGATCTTTCGCGATATGTGTCTGGTAGATAAGTATCGGCATTCCATTGGTGGTGTTTTTGGCCGAAGTAAGAAATAAAGGCATCTCCGGTACGTTGGGGATATGCGTAATTGACGGCCGCTTACCTGGCAGTGACGAGCACCATATTCCCCCGTCTCTGACGATCAATATCGTGCGAAGGTGAGGTTGCAGGGCCGCTTCTGCGCCCAGAAGATATTGCGTTTGTGGATTACATCCTTTTTCAGCGACCTCGATGGCGATTTGGGTTGCCTGTGAGGCCTCATCCAGAATGTTATTAGGCTGTGTCCCTTAATCACCTGAGTTATAGTAACTGTCTTTTTCAACAACATATTGAACTATGGCTCGCTAC
>NZ_CBFFRL010000290.1:0-4318 GCF_965644215.1 Phytobacter sp. V69 | reverse complement strand
CCCTTCAACAACAGCATGAACAGCAGAATATGACGAAATTCCGGCTAGGTGACGTGGTTCGCTTCGCTAATAATGGTCAAAAAAAAGTCACGGGAATCATCATCCGTTTCAACAAAAAAACAGTGTCAGTACACTCAGAAACAGGTGGACAATGGACGGTATCACCGAACGTCCTTACCTTAATAAAACGACAAGTAATCAGCGATGAAGCAAGGAAAGAAACGTCACTTATCGTTAGCTGAATTGGCTGACACACTGAGCGTAAGCGTTAGTCTTCCGGTGGTGCGATAGCTTCGATGATCATATCCATCGAAAAACCACGACTTTGCAGGAACCGAATCTGACGCCCTTTTTCTCTGGCATCGGAAGGATAACCATCACCAAATTTTTTAATCCGGCATCCTGATGCCATCTGAAACCAGTCCACATCACAGTCTTTTATTGTCTTTTCAGTCACCTCCTGATCGATACCTTTCTGTCGAAGCTCCTGCCTGATACGGGTCGGGCCATACTGTTTTCGCAAAAAACGGGACACCATATTTTCAGCAATACGCTGATCGTTCAGATATTTGCTGTCACAAAGACGGACAATGACAGTTTCCACAGTCATCCCGTCATCCGTCATATGATGTAAAGCCCTGCGCATTTCGCCGTTGCTGTAATCCTTACGGGCAAGAAGAGAGACTGCGTGTTCATAAAGTTCATCCGGCTTCATTAATTTTCCCTCGTTTTATGTTCAGCCATATAACGACGTTTAACCCAGCGAAGGGGCATCGTAAGTTTTCTGATGCTGCTCCACCAACTCCTGCACCCGGTGTGCTTCAATAGTGTTTAGCCTATCGACAATCGGCGCAGCTGCTCGCTCAAACTCTCCACCTGCCTGCTCAAGACTGTGACGCGCTCGCTCAGCGCCGCGTTCTCCCGTTGCATAAGACCAGACATCGTCCGCCATTCCGCGAAGGCGTTCTCCCACTCGTCCAGCCCTTTCGAGTAGTCCTGCTGTAGCTGCTCTAATGCGCTCAATAATTGTTTTTCCAGCTCCGTCATGCTGCTCTACTCCTGTACCAATCTGATGCCGTTCTTCCTGCCGCTGTCGAACGTCCAGTTCGTGTCCGCTTTCACGCCCTCCGGCAACACCAGAAAACGCCCCTGATTGTCTTCCTGGTATCTCACGCCCCACGTCTAGCTGACCATGCGCAGCATCCCTTTGGTTCGCTGGCTCATGGCTGAGGACAGCTTCCGGTCGTGGTCGAGGATGGCGACGCTGATTCTCTTCTCGCTTTCGCTCAGTTCCACTCTGACAGACTTCTCGTGCTCGCTGAATGCGGCTTTCAGCATCTCGCCGGTAGTCTGCTGCTGCGCTTTCGATTTCTGCTCTAAGTCCTTCGCCAGCGTTAAAAGACTGTTCATAGATGGCTCCCTTCAGTCGGATGTTTCGCCCCCCGTCCGGGTCGGCGATGCTGATGCTGCTTTTCGTGGTGCGTACCACCTCAAAACCTGCGCTTTCCAGCGCCTCAGTGACGTCCTGACGCGTTTTCAGTTCCCCGGATGAGGCTAAGGCCAGTAAACCACGCGTAATCGCCTGGGTGGCTTCCTGCTTCGTTTCCGGCAGCGCGGACGGCGTGACCAGCGCCCGTCGGTTTTCCGGCGCGTTCGGGTCATGCAGCCCCAGCCTGCCGTTCACGATGGTCTGCCAGGCATCAATGCGCGGACGGTCGGCGCGGTCGTAATACGGCTGGAGACGCCTGCCGGTCAGCAGCTCCGTGTTCGGGATCAGGAAGTTCAGCTCCAGCCGCCCCTTGTCCAGGTGCTCAACCCACAGCACGCTGTACTGGTCTTTATCGAGTCCGGGCATCAGAACCCGCTCGAAGCTCTCCATCAGCTTTTCACGCTGGCCGGACCGTAAATCCTGTTCGGCAAAGGACAGGACGCCGGAGGTGTATTTTTTGGCGTAGGGCGAGGCGTCGATAAGCTCCCGGACTTCCTCCGGCTTCCCCTGCAGAACGCTGGCACCTTCGCGCTGGCGGTCTTTTCCCAGCAGATAATCCACCGGACCGGCACCACCGCCGCGACCTCGCGGGTGAAACTTAACGATCATCGCCTGCCCCCTTTTCCAGCACGGAATGCCGCAGCCGCTCGAGTCCGGCATCGATGGCCATCAGCGCGGCGACGACCTGCACGCGGTCGTGCCCGCTGCCGCCACCGCCGTTAACCTGCCGGGCAATCTGGTTAAGGTTGTTCCCCATGCCGGCAAGCTGACGAAGCAGCGCCGGTGAGAGCGACGGAAGTTTGCCGGCGCGGGCGGGCTTCTCGTCCAAGCACGTCTGCCGCATCCAGGCTGCGAGCTGTTTACCGTCGCAGCGTTCCAGCAGACGGCGGTGTTCATCTTCGGTCACCCACATCGTGAGCATTTTGCTACGTTTGTTTGCCAATCCGGCCTCCTGATAACGCCGGGACGGGCGGGAAATCTTTTCCCGGTCGGCACGGTGTTGGACAAGCCGCAGGCGCTTAAGTGGCTTTGCGGGTTTCGGGGCGCAGCCCTGAACCAGTCACGGAGCGCTAGCGGAGTGTATACTGGCTTAGTATGGTAAATCGAAGGGAGAATTCAGGGAAGTGCTTCCTGTGGCAGGTGAAAATGCAGCTCAGGGGCGTAGGTGCAACATGCGGGTAAAGTGAAATGACGCCTCCTCGCGCATTCGCTCACTGACGTTCGGTCATGAGGCTGCGGCGGGCGTTACTGAACTTATAAAGGGATGTTTTTGATTATCAGGCGATAAATGTACAAAAGCCCCGTGACATAATCACGGGGCTTCGGTACTCTAATTCTTCGCAGATACCTGCCAGGATCAGACGTAGCAATCCTATCCTAGCAGGGCTGGCTAGCATTGTCACTACCAGCTTAATACCATTCAACGACATTAAAATAATATCTGCACCTTAGACGCTCAGGTCTACGCCCCGGACTCCGGCAGGATAAACAGGCAAACGGTGGGTACGTAACTTAACCGCGAAAGAGTTAAGCTCTACCCCGTCTCGCAGTACGATAACTAGCACCTGATAAAAGAGCGAACAAGGCAGCAGTAAGCGGTGAAGTGTGATTGCTAAGGTCTGACACTTCACCCACACAATCAAGCCCGTTGCAAGGCAAGAAGAAACCTTCTAGATGAAGGTCGCGCCGCTCCCCATGGTTTTCTGATACCCACCATGGGGGCATTAGGTATCTATTGCCTGTTTATCTGAATCAGCTCTGTTAGCTACTGATTATTCGATAAGTTCAGCCGTCATATGAACTCGCTTATTCGTGTTAGCTTCCGTAATTTTGTAAGTGGCATTCTGCTCATTGGCGATTGACGCAACTTTGGCTTCGGCTTCGTCAAGAGTGGAGGCTGTAACAGAAATGCTCTTGGCAATGACTGGTGAAGCTACGATTACCATCACGAGAACACTGGCCTTTAATATTCTATTCATAATGTCTCCTCGTTCATTTGTGGTCAGTTAACCAGAATGAACATGAAGTTCTACTACGCTCCTTCTGGCCGTGATTCCAAAAAAGTCGGTATCCGACACAAACAGAAAACTTTTATCATCCTATAATAACTATAGTGATAGTAACTACAGTTAGTATGGGTTAATGGAGGAGTTATGCGTGACATAAAAAAATTAATTGACGAGCTGAGCACAAAAGGAACTGATTTCGCGGCCTCTACTTATGCTTTTATAGAGCGGCAAGGTAATGATATGTCATCAATAAATATTGATGACATAGTCACAAAAGAAGAGAGGGAGCTTTTTAATAAGAAACTGGAACACTACAGAAGTGTTTACAAAAAAAAGGATTCAACAGTCTTGTAACCACTACAACCACCGACAAGGTGGATATTTTGAGGCGTGAAGAGAGCAAGACACGCCACGTGTAGCACATGGCTGATTTACCATAACACCCGTTGTCCGCACCGCTGAAACGGCCTCAGCGCGATTCTGAGGTCTGAACCGTGAAAATACACGCCTTGCCCCACAAAAACAGCGCACAATGGCGCTGGTGAGTTTTGCGGGTATGCATGGTTATGCATAACAGTGACGGAGCTAAAGTTTCGGGCTAAATTTGTCACCACATGGCTAAAACTTAATGTCTCGTAATCAAAAAAATGGCAGCAGGCCAAATCAAAAACCACTTATCGTCAGTACTCTGAGCGAAAGAGAACTACGAGCACTGAATCAGTGTATTATCGAACTTCTCCGAACCCTTCAACAACAGCATGAACAGCAGAATATGACGAAATTCCGGCTAGGTGACGTGGTTCGCTTCGCTAATAATGGT
>NZ_CBFFRL010000289.1:0-4324 GCF_965644215.1 Phytobacter sp. V69 | reverse complement strand
TCATGATAATAGGGCCTTCTGATTAGAAGGCCCTATTATCAATGATTTTTATCCTCGTGACGACACTATCTAATGTCAGCGAGGATTTTTTGCGATTCGGGCTCAGGAAGATTTTTTGTCAGATCTTCCAGAAGAACCGTAATCCGCGAGCTAATTTCACTGAGCTGCTTCTGTGATTCTTCCCGCCATTTACCGTCAGTGTCCAACAGCATAAGCTGCTGCGTGCTGACAAAAGTCTGAAAGTTATCGATTAACTGGTTGGCTTTCACCGTAGTCGGATAATCGTTGTGAACAATATCCTGCATTCCATTATTTGCGCGATTCAGGCTGAACAGTGAAAGACAAGAGCTGGCCACCATTAAGACAATAAAGAATCCGAACGCGAAAAATAATTTCGTGCCAATTTTTACATCATGTAAAAACATATATTCCCCGTGTGCATGATTATAATCCTGATAAAAACACCATATCTAAAAAATAGTTAGACCCGTTGCTTTTAAAGAGACAACTTGAATAATATCTCCATTTCAAGTTATCGGTAACGTTAGCGCTAACTTTATGAGATTGATCGTTTTTTTATTTTACCATTGAGTATTCTGATAGTTATCGGCTATTAATAACGATCTATCGATCGTTATATGTTCTGAGGAGATAAGTTGCGCAACAAATATTAATAACGCTTAACCATCTTTAATTGCGAATAAAGTTTTTAACCGCAATAAATATAAGCGATCAAAAAATGATCTGAATTTAATATTAAATTAACAATTTATAAACACAAGAAGAACAAATAATATTAACTAAAGTAACATACTAACTCTTTAGGGGTAACTAAATATGACGAGGGAATGTCCTCTCTCCGAAGAGAGAGGAGGAAGGAATTAATGGAGTACGGAAACCGCGTCCTGTAGACGGCTGGCGCGATGTTTGACCATCGAAGAAACGTTGGCGTTTTCGGCCACCAGCCCGGCATTTTTTTGCGCGATGGTATTCAGTTCAGCCACCGCGTGCGTCAGCTCTGACAGCCCCTGTGCCTGCTCAGACGTCGACTGGCTGATCTGGCCAATCAGAGAGGTGACGTTCTGCACCTGGGTGACGATATCGTCCATCGTCCTGCCCGCCGCATGAACCTGCTCATAGCCCGATTGCACCTTGCTAGCACTGGCATCAATCAGCTTGCGAATGTCATTCGCCGCGCTGGCGCTCCGGCTGGCAAGGTGGCGAACTTCCCCGGCCACCACCGCAAAGCCTTTGCCCTGTTCACCGGCACGGGCAGCTTCCACCGCCGCATTCAGCGCCAGGATGTTGGTCTGAAACGCGATGTCATTGATCAACGTAGTGATCGAGCCGATACGCTGGGTGCTGTCGGCGATCTCATCCATCGTCTTCACCACGGTCTCCATTGCTTTCCCGCCGTGCGCCGCCGCATTGCAGGCGGAGCTGGAGAGCTTGTCAGCCTCTGTCGCAGTATGGGAATTGTTCTGCACCGAGGCGGCCATCTGACTCATCGTGGCGACAGTCTGCTGCACATTGACTACCGTCTGGCGGGTACGCTCGTTCAGATCCTCGTTCCCTCTTGCCAGCGTTTCGCTGCCGCTGTGCACGCTGCTGACCTGGCCGGAGACATCGTTAATCAACCAGCGGCACATCAATCCCAGTTGCCCCACAGCCCGCAGAGTAAGTCCCAGTTCATCGCTGCGTTTCAGGTGCGTCACGCTATTGCGCTCACCGGTTGCCACGCTAAGCGCCTGGCGCGCAACTTCTTCTACCGGGCGGATGATTTGCCATTCAAGGCAGGCACAGCCCAGCAGCACGATCCCTGCGCTCAGAGCCATCGCCGCAAGGCCGCTCCCGGACAGCCACAGCCCTGCGGCCAGCACCATCCACAGCAGCGCCATCACGCCCCGCGCCCGCCAGCGTAACGGCAGGGACGGGAGTTTCCCCAGCCAGCCACGGCTGACGACTAACCCTTTATGGATACGCTTTTTGGCTCGCCCTTCCTGCAATGCTTTATATAAAGGTGTAACAGCGGCAATCTCTTCTTCGCTGGCGCGGGTTCGAATCGACATATAGCCCGTCAGTTTGCCGTTACGCACCATCGGCGCGGCGTTAGCCCGGACCCAGTAGTGGTCACCATTCTGACGGCGGTTTTTGACGATACCGCTCCAGGGCTCGCCCTGTTTAAGGGTGTACCACATGTCCGCAAAGGCGGCTTTTGGCATATCGGGGTGCCGTACCAGGTTATGCGGCTGGCCGATCAGCTCATCCAGATGGAAGCCGCTTACCTGTGAGAAGTTGTCATTAGCGTGGGTGATATAGCTTTGCAAATCGGTGGTCGACATCAGAGTGGTGTCAGCATCAAGGGTGTATTCCCGTTGCGTGACAAACGGCGGAGCAGACATGATTAGCATCCTTTGCAAGTTATTCGACTGTTAAAAATTTTGTCGAATGTTATTTCGGCGCTAATTAATTTATCTTTAGTTGTTAAATTTGATTTAGATCGCAATTCACGATTAAACCGCACTATTTGTATGTTTTTAACCTGCTGATTTATATAGTAACGCATTGAAACTACCAAATTTTACTGATTTATCGCTGCGCAAAAATGAGGCGTTACACGCACTATTACGGTGCACTTTGTTTAAATAACACCCACATTCTGTTTTCTTTTCCTCCATTTCAGGGCGTAACAAAGGGTAAGAACCGGGATCTAATCTCGTATAAATGCGATTTTCCCTGGCGTTTATCCCGATTTTGGTTTGCGGCTTCGATGTGGCGCAATCCCTGCAATACTTAAATCAGTATCATGTGATACGCGAGCCCCCGGAGCACATTTTGAACAGGTTACCTTCCAGCGCATCGGCATTAGCGTGCAGCGCTCACGCACTGAACCTCATTGAGAAGCGAACGCTTGATCACGATGAGATGAAAGAACTGAACCGAGAGGTCAGGGAATACTTTAAAGAGCATGTGAACCCGGGGTTTTTGGAGTATCGAAAATCTGTCACCGCTGGCGGGGATTACGGAGCCGTAGAATGGCAAGCGGGAAGTCTGAATACGCTTGTCGACACTCAGGGTCAGGAGTTTTTAGATTGTCTGGGTGGGTTTGGTATTTTCAATGTAGGGCACCGTAATCCAGTTGTTGTATCCGCCGTACAGAATCAACTCGCAAAACAACCTCTGCACAGCCAGGAACTCCTCGACCCACTGCGGGCGATTCTGGCAAAAACGCTGGCGGCATTAGCCCCAGGCAAACTCAAATACAGCTTCTTTAGCAACAGCGGCACGGAATCCGTCGAAGCGGCATTAAAGCTCGCCAAAGCGTATCAGTCGCCGCGTGGCAAATTCACCTTTGTCGCCACCAGCGGCGCATTCCACGGTAAATCGCTAGGCGCACTTTCTGCGACGGCGAAATCCACCTTCCGTAAGCCGTTTATGCCGTTGCTGCCGGGCTTCCGTCATGTGCCGTTTGGCGATATCGAGGCCATGCGTACCCTGCTGAGCGAGTGTCATAAATCCGGCGATGATGTCGCTGCGGTGATCCTCGAGCCGATTCAGGGTGAAGGCGGCGTGATCCTGCCACCGCAGGGTTATTTGCCGGCCGTGCGTAAGCTGTGTGATGAGTTTGGCGCGCTGCTGATCTTTGATGAAGTACAGACCGGGATGGGCCGTACGGGCAAAATGTTCGCCTGTGAGCATGAAAATGTGCACCCGGATATTCTGTGCCTCGCCAAAGCGCTGGGCGGCGGCGTGATGCCGATTGGCGCCACGATCGCCACCGAGGAAGTGTTCTCCGTGCTGTTCGACAACCCGTTCCTGCACACCACCACCTTTGGTGGTAACCCGCTGGCCTGTGCGGCCGCGCTGGCGACTATCAACGTGCTGCTGGAAGAGAACCTGCCGGCGCAGGCAGAGCAGAAAGGCGATATGCTGCTGGACGGTTTCCGTCTGCTGGCACGTGAGTACCCGGACCTGGTGCAGGACGCGCGCGGCAGAGGGATGCTGATGGCCATTGAGTTTGTGGATAACGAAATCGGCTATACGTTTGCGAGCGAAATGTTCCGCCAGCGCGTACTGGTTGCCGGGACACTCAATAACTCGAAGACCATTCGTATCGAACCGCCGCTAACGTTGACTATCGAGCAGTGCGAGCAGGTGCTGAAAGCGGCGCGTACCGCGCTGGCAGCACTGCGCGTGGCGGTAGCCGAGGAATCATAAACGCGTTCCGGGTTCAACGCGTGAAAAGCCGAGCCTGTACATAAAATTGTGTAATTGCCTGATTTTGATATGTTCAATCCAACATCAAAAGCAGGTTAATTTATGG
>NZ_CBFFRL010000288.1:0-4366 GCF_965644215.1 Phytobacter sp. V69 | reverse complement strand
CTTGCGTTTTCTGGGGGCTTTGCTGCGTGCCATTTTCATGAATCCCTGCGGAAATTAACATACCGCAGAGTATAAAATGGTATGCCGATCATGAATACCATCGGAACCGCGAAGCGGTGACGCTCGCCCTGTAAGGGCGCTAATGTTCTGAAACTCCACATTTACATTCATAATGGTCGTCATCTTGTTTTGCGGTTGAAGATACATGTGACCATACCTGACGTACATCAGGATGAGGAACCATGAGACGGATTCAGACTGCCGCCATCCCCGGAGCCGGAATCCCTACATACCCGGATAACGGTCATTTTAGAGACTCCTGCAAGCCGGGCAGTTTCCCGCAGGGATTTGCCATGCGTAATCCGCAGTGTGCGGATGAGTTCGTGTTTCTGCATGTCGGCCACCCTGCCCCGGTACTTCCCCTCTCCTTTTGCCTTGCTGATACCCTCGGCCTGACGGCGACGCCGGTCTTCATAATCCTTTCTGGCAATGGCGGCCAGCATATCAAGCATCATGCCGTTGACGGCTTTCAGCATGCTGCTGGTGAAATCATCGCTTACGGTGGTGGTCAGCGCCAGATGGCTGGTTGGCAGGTCCAGGCTGACAATGGCCAGCTGTTTGTCCGTAATCTGTTTGCGGAGTGTGTTCCAGCCGGCGTCATCAAGTCGGGAGAGCCGGTCGACCTGCTCGGTCAGAATGACATCACCGGGTTCGGCGTCTTCCAGAAGTCGCAACAGTTCAGGGCGGTTCATGGTGGTGCCTGAAATATTATCCACATACCAACCTGCGATACGGTGACCGTGTAGATTAGCAAATGTCTTGAGTGCATTTTTTGCACGCCATGAATCCTGTTCCGAAGTTGATGCGCGAAGGTAGCCAAAAATGAGCATTTTTCACCCTGGTGGTAATGTATAAGTGGTCATGCAATTGATGGTATCACTAGTATGGTCACATTGATATCTTTATGCTTTGAAATGATAGGTAACCTATGGGTATACTCAAATGTTTCAATTCGATACCCCATGTCGGTCTGATGGCGCAGTTGAGGTCTATTGCCGGTGCGTGGGGGGAATTAAACGAGGGACGTAAAAAAGGCCGCTGGCGCGGCCCGCATTCAGTACGCTTGGACTACCTCAACAGGCTCGCCCATTCCTTCAACTTCAAGATAATACCGTGAGCTGTCAATTAATAGCTTCGCTTTAGGACGATAGCTGTAAGAATAGCTGTAATTATAAGACGCTAATTTCCATTTAGTACCATCATCAAACTCATAGACCATATCTTCATCCCATCCTTCAAACTCATCGGAAAGAAATGAATCTTTTAATATTTTCATAATGTTATCCGAGGTTAAGTTAATCGTCACAGGTCTGGTCTAATTTTACCCGCGCTGATCCATCACTGCCAGAGAAACTGGACAGAATTACCTGAATATCCAATTGATCAATCATTAAATCATGATAGCATATTTTAATGATTTAATGCTTTCATTCCGCGTGATTGTGTGGGATTATAGTGCTTCTAGCATGAAATAATGAAAGGATGATATCATGATTATATCGTGTATTGGTCAGAAGGGTGGTGGCGCAAAAAGCACTACTGCAAGAACTTTAGCCGCTGGTTTTAGTGACGCTGGATGGAAAATACATCTCGCAGATATTGATGAAAAGCAGCAAACATCCTTGAAATGGTGTAAGCGACGCGAGGATGCCGGATTGTCTGTTATCGAGTGTGCATTATATCGCCGGGTAGATACCGCAGTTAAAATTAAGGAGCAGTACCATCTTGTAATTATAGATGGCCGTCCTGCTGCCGAAACCACATCACTTGACGTTGCTGCGGAGTCAGATCTGGTTCTGGTTTCTACAGGTACTACTGTTGATGACCTAGAGCCATCTTTGGAACTAGCCCGGGAACTCATCAAAAAGGGAATTTTACAAGAAAAAATAGTTTTCTCAGTAGCTAAATCACCGTCTGAAGCTGAGGGTATCAAGGCTCAGGAAACAATACGTGCATGGGGATTCCGCGTTCTGAATACAGTCATACCGTTCAAAGCTGGTTATGGAAGTGCATTAGATTCTGGGCGGGCCTTATATGAGACTCCTTTTAAGTCCTTGAATGCGACTGCAAAAGGCATGGTTGAAGAGATTCATGATATAATTAATTCATGATAGCATTAATTCATGCTATCATGAATTAATGCATTAATTGCAACGAAGGTTACTTATGAAAGCCCCAAAAAATAATATAAAGCTTGCTCCTCCTCCGAGTAGCGAACCTACACTAAATGTAACTGGTAAAAGTGCTCAGCCAGATACAGAAATAAAGCCTATTCAGATCAAAGTATCTATCAAAAAGCACAAGGAAATGAAGGCCTATGCTGCAGAGCAAGGTATAACTATGACGGAAATGCTTATGGCTGGATATGATATGTATAGAGAAAAAATGAAATAATGATTTCATTATTTCATGGTCTTTAAATGTCATTAAATCATGATGTATTTATATCATGATTTAATGATTGATTTGCAAGGGCCCTTATAATTGATTGATTATAAAAATAAATTCACAATGATTAAGATTGGTATATATAAGTTTTAGAGTTTTGTATTAACAGATGCGAGCGACCGGAATATCTCCCCAGCGGGTGGTGTACGCCGGTGACAGCATTTCCCGCTTCATCTGCCAGCCGGTATCCACTCCCTGACCCGCAAACCACACTTTCCCCAGCCCGGACTGGTTGATGCCGTCCAGTACCTTCATCAGCCGGGCGCTGTCAGGTCGCGGACGGTCTTCACTGAACAGGTTAAGCTGGCTGACGCTGTCCGGGGTGAAGTCACCCAGCATGATGCCGGCCTTCATGTAGCGGTGTCCCTCCTGCCAGATACGGTCCAGTGAACGCATGGCCACGGCGATGATGTCCCGGGTGTCCTGCGTGGGCAGCGTCAGCTTTTCGCCGGCGCTGTTGCCGTAGAACACTTCATTCACCGCGTGAGGGGAGGTGCGGATGAACACGCTGACGTGGCGGCAGAACTGCCGTTCACCCCGGAGTTTTTCCGCCGCACGGGCGGCATACTGGCACAGGGCCTGCTGCATGGCAGTCTTCGTGGTGATGCGCTCACCAAAGCTGCGGGAGCAGACTATCTGCTGTTTTGACGGCGGCACATCTTCCAGCGGAATACAGGACTCGCCGTTGAGTTCCCGCACGGTCCGCTCCAGCACCACGGTGAAATTTTTGCGGATAAACGCCGGGTGGGTGCGCGCCAGCTGCAGGGCGGTCTCAATCCCCGTCATGTTCAGCTTTTTGCCGATTTTCCGGCCCACACCCCAGATTTCCTCCACCGGCTGCCGGGCGAGCAGGGTTTCCGTGCGTCTCGGGTTGCCCGGTGTCAGCGCCAGCACGCCCCGGAACTGTGGCCACTCCTTTGATGCCCACTGTGCGGATTTGGCGAGTGTTTTGGTCGGGCCCATACCTACGCCCACGGTGAGGCCGGTGATGCGCAGGACGTGCTCCCGCAGCCGGCGGCCGAAGTGCTCAAAATCCTCACAGCCGTCAATGCCGGTCAGGTCGAGAAACATTTCATCGATGCTGTATTGTTCCACTTTCGGCGTCATTTCTTCCAGCGATGCCATGACGCGCTGTGATAATGAATGGTAAAGCCCGTAGTTCGAACTGAAGATATGCACCTTCTCCGGAAAGGGGGGCTTTATCTGAAACCACGGCACCCCCATTTTTATGCCCAGGACCTTCGCAGCGGCGCTTCTTGCAATCACGCAGCCGTCATTGTTGCTGAGCACCACCACCGGTTTACCGCGTAAATCCGGGCGGAACAGGGCCTCACAGCTGGCATAAAAGCTGTTGACGTCCGCCAGACCGAACATGGTCATCGCCATCGTTATCTCCTCGCGCGCGTGCTGTGAAAAAACCAGGTCACCACACCGAGCAGCTGCAGCTCAGGCGGGTATATCACCGGGTACGCCGGGTTCATCGGCAGCAGGGCCGGGCGGGGTCGCAGCTGCAGGCGTTTGACGGTAAAGGCCCCGTCGACCTCCGCCACCACGATATCCCCCTCCGAGGGCGTTTCCGCCCGGTCAACCACCATCACGTCGCCGTCATACAGGCCGAGACCTTCCATGCTGCTGCCGCCGGCGCGCACGAAGAAGGTGGAGGCGCGCCGTCGGATGCAGAGCGCGTTCAGGTCAAGCTCATCCTCGACATAGTCGGCGGCCGGGGAGGGAAAACCGGCTGCGCAGGTGTCAGCAAAGAGCGGGGTGGCCAGTGCAGGGCTGGAGCCTGTACATAAAATTGTGTAATTGCCTGATTTTGATATGTTCAATCCAACATCAAAAGCAGGTTAATTTATGG
>NZ_CBFFRL010000287.1:0-4382 GCF_965644215.1 Phytobacter sp. V69 | reverse complement strand
TTATCGGTAGTTAACCCTTCCTCCTACACTCTCCACAATCATGTCCGAGCGTTGCACTTATTATCTGAATTCGCGGTGAACTGTTGTTAACCCTTCTCAGATTCCATTTGATTAATTCCGCCTCAAATGGGGTATAGAGTCACTTTCTCGATCGTGCTAGATTGCGTCACGCCCCCTATGCTATTGCGATATATGAGAAAGGACTGTCGATGCTTACGCTGCTTGAGGATAAAATAGCCACCCCGCTGGGTCCGCTGTGGATTCTGTGCGATGAAACATTCCATTTGCGCGCGGTTGAGTGGGAAGAACATAGCGATCGCATGGTTGAACTGCTGGATATTCATTATCGCAAAGAAGGCTACACGCGCCTTCATGCTGACAATCCCGGTGGCTTAAGCCGCAAGCTGCAGGACTATTTCGACGGTGACCTGGCGGTTATCGATACGCTTCCAACCGCCACGGCGGGTACCCCCTTTCAACGTGAAGTCTGGCAAGCTCTGCGCGATATTCCCTGCGGTCACGTCATGCACTATGGTCAGTTAGCGGAAATGCTGGGCCGTGCCGGTGCCGCGCGGGCAGTCGGTGCCGCTAACGGTTCTAACCCGGTCAGTATTGTTGTTCCCTGCCATCGGGTGATTGGCCGCAACGGTACCATGACCGGCTATGCGGGTGGCGTGCAGCGTAAAGAGTGGTTGCTGCGTCACGAGGGTTACCTGTTATTGTGAAAAAAAGCGTATCTTTGTGCTCTTTTTCCCGGGATTCTGTGGTAAAACCCTTACTGAAATGATGGAATATCAACAAGATGGTTGACCCTCTTGTTTCACCTTTTCTCAAACCTGTTTTAATTCTGCTGAATTGACGTTTCGCCAGGCTTACGCGCTCAAGAAAAAGATGGTAAAATTGACTAAAATCAATTACGGCTTGAGCAGACTTATGATCCCGGAAAAGCGAATTATACGACGCATTCAGTCTGGCGGATGTGCAATCCATTGCCAGGATTGCAGTATTAGCCAGCTCTGCATCCCATTCACACTCAATGAACACGAGCTGGATCAGCTCGACAATATCATTGAGCGCAAAAAGCCCATCCAGAAAGGTCAAACTCTGTTTAAAGCTGGGGATGAACTGAAATCGCTTTACGCTATTCGTTCCGGCACGATCAAGAGCTACACCATCACTGAGCAGGGCGATGAGCAAATCACTGGCTTCCACCTGGCGGGAGATCTGGTTGGCTTTGACGCCATCGGTACCGGCCACCACCCGAGCTTCGCTCAGGCGCTGGAAACCTCAATGGTCTGTGAAATCCCGTTCGAAACGCTGGATGACCTGTCAGGCAAAATGCCAAATCTGCGCCAGCAGATGATGCGCCTGATGAGCGGCGAGATCAAAGGCGATCAGGACATGATCCTGTTGCTGTCGAAAAAGAACGCCGAGGAGCGCCTGGCCGCTTTTATTTATAACCTGTCGCGCCGTTTCGCACAGCGTGGTTTCTCTCCGCGTGAGTTCCGTTTGACCATGACGCGTGGCGATATCGGTAACTATTTAGGCCTGACCGTTGAAACCATCAGCCGCCTGCTGGGTCGTTTCCAGAAGAGCGGTATGCTCGCGGTGAAAGGCAAATATATCACCATCGAGAACAGCGATATCCTGGCGCAACTCGCCGGACATTCGCGTAACGTCGCCTGAGTTTTTCCCCCGCCTTTTGACCTTTTGCCGGACACTTAAATTTTTGTGATTTATTGATCTGGCAAAAGGTTTTCCCTGTTTCATTCAGTACTTATAGGTTATCTTGTATTTACAGACTGTGGTGACAGATGTAAGGAGACCCTGTATGGCTAAGTATCAAAACATGTTGGTCGCCATCGATCCTAACCATGACGATCAGCCCGCATTACGACGTGCCGTGTATCTACATCAACGGATTGGTGGCCGGATTAAAGCCTTCCTGCCGATCTACGATTTCTCTTACGAAATGACCACCCTTCTGTCCCCTGACGAACGCACAGCCATGAGACAAGGCGTGATCAGCCAGCGTACAGCCTGGATCCGTGAACAGGCGAAATACTATGTCGACGCTGGCATTCCTATTGATATTAAAGTGGTGTGGCATAACCGCCCCTTCGAAGCCATCATTCAGGAAGTGATGTCCGGCGGCCATGACCTGCTGCTGAAAATGGCCCACCAGCATGACAAACTGGAATCGGTCATCTTCACCCCCACCGACTGGCATCTGCTGCGTAAATGCCCTTGCCCGGTATGGATGGTTAAAGATCAGCCCTGGCCGGAAGGCGGTAAAGCGCTGGTGGCGGTTAATCTGGCCAGTGAAGAGCTGTACCACAACGCGCTTAACGAAAAACTGGTCAAAGAGACCCTGCAACTGGCAGAACAGGTCAACCACACTGAAGTGCATCTGGTTGGTGCCTACCCGGTGACGCCTATCAACATTGCCATTGAACTGCCGGAATTTGACCCGAGCGTCTATAACGATGCGATTCGCGGTCAACATCTGATTGCGATGAAAGCCCTGCGGCAGAAATTTAGTATCGATGAAAAAATGACGCATGTGGATAAAGGCCTGCCGGAAGAGGTGATCCCGGATCTGGCGGAACATCTACAGGCCGGGATAGTGGTGCTGGGCACCGTTGGACGCACCGGTATTTCTGCGGCCTTCCTCGGCAATACGGCAGAGCAGGTTATCGATCATCTGCGCTGCGACCTGCTGGTCATCAAACCGGACGACTACCAGACGCCGGTTGAGCTGGATGACGAAGAAGACGATTAACCGCAACACAGAACACAACGCCCGCTATTTGCGGGCGTTTTCTTTTCTACTGGCGCTTGCCGCGCCAGTGCTGCAAATAGTGGCGCAGCCAGCTTCCGGCGACACCCGGCGGCTGTTTTTTATTCCACAATAAATCAATCAAAATGCTCTGCGGCCAACCCGGGACATCAAGAGGTGTCAATTTTTTTGCCCCGGAAAACTCGTCCACCAGCGCGCAGGGCAATGCGCACCAGCCAAACCCCTGCTCCGCCATACTGAGCAGCATGAGGTAGTTCGGTGCCGACCACACCGGGCCGCGCGCGGGGGTATTGTGGTTCTCCAGATATGTATTGAGCCGTAGCTCACGCCAGGTACGTAGCTGCTCCTCAGAGACGCTCTCCTGTTGCGCCAGCGGATGGCTACGTGCCACGTAGATATCCATCCGACTTTGCATCGGCAGACGCATCGCACCGATATCCGTCGGATAAGCATCGCGGGCTTCCCTCAGGCCCAACTGCGCGCGTCCTTTTTGCAGCAGGTCGATGACGTCTTCGTTCTCGCCAATCAGGCATTCAAATTCGGTATGCGGGTAGCGCTTATCGAACTCCCCCAGCAAATCCGCCAGGGTATCGGGATGCAAAGTATCGGACAGCACAAACGTCAGTCGGGTTTCTGTTTCCCCCACCAGCCAGACCGCCAGCTCGTCCAGTTTGTCGCTGGCGGCGAGAATCGCCTGTACGTAGCTGAGCGCCCTTACGCCTTCCGGCGTCAGTACCGGATGACGAGCCGAGCGGTCAAAGAGCGCCACGCCTAAATCAGCTTCCAGATTGGCAATGGCAGTACTGATGGTGGACTGGCTTTTGCGCAGTTTACGCGCGGCGGCGGAAAAGGAGCCGGAGGCGACCGTTTCCACAAAGGCAGTTAAAGCTTCCGGAGAGTAGCGCATGACGTATCTATTTTATCGATGGTATCTATCTTTAATTTATCTCATAAAACGATAAAAATCCTCTGCGCACCACCTGCAAAGTGACGTAGAGGATATTAAAATCATGCAACAACATGCAGTACAGCGCCGGAGCCTGACCGAGCGCGTTTTCCACGCGGTGAGCTTCGAAGTGATTGCCACCGCCATTTGTGCCCCTGCCAGCGCCTGGATAATGCAGCGTCCGGTACTGGAAATGGGCGCACTTACATTGCTGTTGGCCACCGCCGCAATGATCTGGAACGTGATTTACAACGCGCTGTTTGACCGCCTGTGGCCAGTTCATCGCCTGGCCCGTACCGCAAAGATTCGTGTCTTTCATGCATTAGGGTTTGAAGGTGGGTTTATCGTGATTGGCGTAACTATTGCGTCACTGGCGCTTGGCATTGGACTGGTCGAAGCTTTCCTGCTGGAAATCGGCTTTTTCCTCTTCTTCCTGCCTTACACCATGGCGTTTAACTGGATCTATGACATCCTGCGCGCCCGGGTGATAGAACGCCGGATGGCACAAATCGCCGGATAATAAATATCCTCCGGCATAGCCGGAGGTTTTTCTGATGCTCCTATAAGGCTCTCTTACCAGCCGCGCCCTAACAGGCGCATACGATCTGACATTTGCATCAGACTTCGTTACTTACG
>NZ_CBFFRL010000286.1:0-4493 GCF_965644215.1 Phytobacter sp. V69 | reverse complement strand
GAATAGTAAGTCTGTACGGTTCTGAGTTGCTGCATATTGCCATTATAAGTCAATACGGTATGTATGAGACGCTTACATATTACCTTACTGTTTTTGTTGAATAATTAATCAGATTTTTCTCACCACAATTTACAAAGCCGCCAGTGCCCGCCGTTTGTACTCTCCCTTTTTTACTTTGTTCTGAATCAAAAAAATCGCAAACTTGTTTGATGCAAATCACTATATATAGAACTTAGAATGCACTCCGACCCAACATATTGTATTAATCGTCTACTATTCCAACAAGGCAACGGGAACTCAGCTTGCCGGAATTGTGGATAACAAGGGTCGGGATTCGGGGAACTTACTGGCGCAACAACACTTACCCCCAGTGAATAATTCCTCACCTCTGTGGATAACCTGTTTTTAATATGGAGTGATCATGACACCGCATGTGATGAAACGAGATGGCAAGAAAGTGCCTTTCAAATCAGAGCGCATTAAAGAAGCGATTCTGCGTGCAGCTAAAGCAGCGGGAGTCGATGACGCAGACTATTGCGCCACCGTCGCAGAAATTGTTAGTCAGCAGATGCAAAACCGTTCGCAGGTCGACATCAGCGAAATCCAGATCGCTGTCGAAAACCAGCTGATGTCCGGTTCCCACAAACAGCTCGCGCGTGCCTATATTGAATATCGCCACGACCGTGACATCGCCCGTGAAAAACGTGGCCGCCTGAACCAGGAAATTCGCGGTCTGGTGGAACAGACCAACTCTGCACTGCTGAACGAAAACGCAAACAAAGACAGCAAAGTCATCCCGACCCAGCGCGACCTGCTGGCGGGCATCGTAGCCAAACACTATGCACGTCAGCACCTGCTGCCGCGTGATGTGGTGCTGGCACACGAACGTGGTGATATCCATTACCACGATCTCGATTATTCGCCGTTCTTCCCGATGTTCAACTGCATGCTGATTGACCTGAAAGGCATGCTGACCCACGGTTTTAAAATGGGTAACGCGGAAATCGAGCCGCCGAAATCCATCTCCACCGCCACTGCGGTAACCGCGCAGATTATCGCGCAGGTCGCCAGCCATATTTACGGCGGGACCACCATTAACCGTATCGACGAAGTGCTGGCGCCGTTTGTTACCGCAAGCTTTGCCAAACACCGTAAAGTCGCCGACGAATGGCAAATTCCGGATGCCGACGGCTATGCACACAGCCGCACGGAAAAAGAGTGCTACGACGCCTTCCAGTCACTGGAATACGAAGTGAACACCCTGCACACCGCCAACGGCCAGACCCCGTTCGTGACCTTCGGCTTTGGTCTGGGCACCAGCTGGGAATCGCGTCTGATTCAGCAGTCGATTCTGCGTAACCGCATTGCTGGCCTTGGCAAAAACCGCAAAACCGCCGTATTCCCGAAACTGGTGTTCGCCATTAAAGACGGCCTGAACCACAAGTTTGATGACCCGAACTACGACATCAAACAGCTGGCGCTGGAGTGCGCAAGCAAGCGTATGTACCCGGACATCCTCAACTACGATCAGGTCGTGAAAGTGACCGGTTCGTTTAAAACCCCAATGGGCTGCCGCAGCTTCCTCGGCGTGTACGAAGAGAACGGCGAACAGATCCACGACGGGCGTAACAACCTGGGTGTCATCAGCCTGAACCTGCCGCGCATCGCGCTGGAAGCCAAAGGCAATGAAGAGGCGTTCTGGAAACTGCTGGATACCCGTCTGGTGCTCGCACGTAAGGCGCTGATGACCCGTATCGCCCGTCTGGAAGGGGTGAAAGCGCGCGTTGCACCGATTCTCTATATGGAAGGTGCCTGCGGCGTGCGTCTGAAAGCCGACGATGATGTGTCAGAAATCTTCAAAAATGGCCGCGCGTCTATTTCTCTGGGCTATATCGGCATTCACGAGACCATTAACGCGCTGTTTGGCAAAGAACATATGTTCGATAGCGAAGCGCTGCGTGCCAAAGGCGTTGAGATTGTGGAACGTCTGCGCCAGGCGGTGGGTCTGTGGAAAGAAGAGACCGGCTACGGCTTTAGCCTTTACAGTACCCCGAGTGAAAACCTGTGTGACCGCTTCTGTCGTCTGGATACCGCCGAGTTTGGCGTGGTGGATGGCGTGACCGACAAAGGGTACTACACCAACAGCTTCCACCTCGACGTGGAGAAGAAGGTAAACCCGTACGACAAGATTGATTTCGAAGCACCGTACCCACCATTAGCCAGCGGCGGCTTTATTTGCTACGGCGAGTACCCGAACATTCAGCACAACCTGCGCGCGCTGGAAGATGTCTGGGATTATAGCTATCAGCATGTGCCGTATTACGGAACCAACACGCCGATTGACGAGTGCTATGAATGCGGCTTTACCGGTGAGTTCGAGTGCACTAGCAAAGGCTTTACCTGCCCGAAATGCGGAAACCACGATGCCGCCCGTGTGTCGGTGACCCGTCGCGTGTGTGGCTATCTCGGTAGCCCGGATGCCCGCCCGTTTAACGCCGGGAAGCAGGAAGAAGTGAAGCGCCGCGTGAAACATCTGGGGAATGGGCAGATCGGCTGAGTTGCTCTTTTGTTCCCCTCACCCTAACCCTCTCCCCGAAGGGGCGAGGGGACAGATCGAGAGCAGCTTCAATTACTGTAACTTACCTGATCCACGTTTTTCGCAAAGCAGGTGGCGTCAGGACAAGGCGGCAAACGAAGGAATTCCGGGGAGCTTACTCAAGTAAGTGACCCGGATGAGTGAGAGCAGCCAACGCAGTAATGGCGTCACTTGAGAAGCGAAAATGAATTACCACCAATACTACCCTGTCGACATCGTCAACGGCACCGGCACCCGCTGCACCCTCTTCGTCTCCGGGTGCGTGCATGAATGCCCCGGCTGCTATAACAAAAGCACCTGGCGGTTAAACTCCGGTATGCCGTTCACCCAGGCGATGGAAGATCAAATCATCAACGACCTCAACGACACCCGCGTGAAACGCCAGGGTATCTCGTTGTCCGGCGGCGATCCTCTCCATCCGCAAAACGTGCCGGATATCCTCAAGCTGGTGCAGCGCATCCGCGCCGAGTGTCCGGGCAAAGATATCTGGGTCTGGACGGGGTACAAGATAGACGAGCTGAACGACGCGCAAATGGCCGTTGTCGATTTAATCAACGTATTGATTGACGGGAAGTTTGTGCAGGATCTGAAAGACCCGATGCTTATCTGGCGGGGAAGCAGCAATCAGGTGGTGCATCACCTGCGCTAGCGAGTCTGTAGCCCGGATAAGGCGTTTACGCCGCATCCGGGAATCCCCGGCAACGCGACGCTTACCGGGGCTACGAATTCACGTGGTGGACTATTTCGCCACGATAAAGCGTTTATCGTCGTCCATATAGGCTTTGTCGCCTGCCGGTGCCGCGATCGAACCAAAGTTCATGTGCGCACGCAGTTTCCAGCTTGCCGGGATATTCCAGGTACGCTGTACGTCAGCATCCACCAGCGGATTGTAGTGCTGGAGGTTAGCACCAATCCCTTTCTCTGCCAGCGCCAGCCATACAGCGTACTGAGCGATACCGGAGCTGTGCTCTGACCAAATCGGGAAGTTATCGGCATAGGCAGCAAATTGTTCCTGCAGCCCGGTCACCACATCCTGATCTTCGAAAAACAGCACAGAACCCGCAGCAGCGGCGAAACCGTCCAGTTTGTCGGAGGTGGCGTGGAAGCTTTCGGCCGGCACGATTTTTCTCAGTTGTTCGCGTACCAGTTCCCAGAATTTGTTGTGCTCGTTACCCAGCAGGATCAGCGCGCGAGAACTCTGTGAGTTGAACGCGGAAGGCGCTTGCTTGATGGCATCCTGAATCGTCTGAACAACTTCATCTTCTGCCAGCGGCAGGTCTTTGCCCAGTGCGTAAATTGTTCTGCGTTGTTTCGCTAAAGCAAGGTAGTTCTCTGGCATAACGCCTCCTGAAAGCGTGGTGAATTCCAACGGGGTAGTGGTTTGCGCGACAGGCTGTTCGCGGGAAAGTAGTGCGTTCAAAATTCGCTGAAACGAGTTCATGGTTCGCTGATTCCTGTCTGTCCCTTAAAAGAGAGCAAACGACCCGCTGGCTGTTTGCCCTGACAGAGAAAAGAGTAGTCCTGCCAGCCAGTTAGGGAAAGCAGAACTATTTGTTTCTATCATTCAAAAAAAGTGAAAGAACACCATGCGTGATTATTTGCTAAACATATTCTTTTATCTGCCGATAATGACGTAGTCTCGTTCTTTCCCGCGAAGATTTATCACTCCAACGAGGCAGAAAGCTCCTTGCGTCAGGTCCTGGATTGCATTTTTCGGAGATGACAATGAACGGTATTGATAAAATTACCGCCGTAAGTGCAGGAACACTCGGTGATCCTCACTTATCAAATAATGAAAACACGTCTGGTCTGCGAGATAAACTTAAGGAAGGTGCGATTTAATCGGTGGGGTTCAGTGGAGTCCTTAGCTGTATTAGCCTTACCTTAGCTGAGCTGT
>NZ_CBFFRL010000285.1:0-4592 GCF_965644215.1 Phytobacter sp. V69 | reverse complement strand
TCAGGCAACCGTCTGTGGTGTTTGCAGAGCTAAGATTGGCGGCTTAGCGTTGCACTTCGGAGTTGAATCCGCCGATCACGATTTCATATGTAGCAATATGGCAAGTGATTTTAATAATGTTAGTGATTTAACTGATGAATTTAAAACTGTAAGCAGCTTTAGACAAGATATAAAAAAACCTGTTTTCCATGCGTTTTTATCTCTTCCCAAGAATGAACATTTAACAGATGAACAATGGCAAGATATAGCAAAAGACTATTTGAAAGAAATGAATATTGATATAGAAAAACATCAATATATTTGTGTGCGTCATAAAGATACAGATCAAGACCATATCCATATAGTAGTAAATAGAGTCAGTTTAGATGGTTCGGTATGGCTTGGGCAGCACTCAGCTTTTAACACAATAGCAGCTTGTGAACGTCTTGAGATAAAGCACGGCTTAACCATTACACAAGGGCTTAAAGGTCAAAAATCAGAGGTATCAGCACCAACCAAGAACGAAATTGAAATGGCACTTAGAACAGGAGAAAAGCCAGCTCGTTTGGTGCTTCAAGCCTCTTTACAAGCAGCTATGACAGGAAAACCAGACCTTGTGACGTTCATAAACAGACTGCAGGCTGTAGGCATCGAGCCAGCCTTTAACGTTGCTTCTACTGGCAACGTCGCTGGGGTGTCATTTGGTATCAAAAATAATGAAAAAAATATTTATTTTAAAGGCTCTCAGTTGGGTAAAAAGTTTAGTTGGAACACAATTAAAAGTAAGGTGAAATATGACAAAGATAGAGATGATGAACTCGTTAGAAGATTCGCAGCAAGAAAAGAAGATGACGAAAATAGTATTGGACGATCATTTATTGAACCAAATTTCAATGACAATAGAGCCGTTGACAGAATCGATGATGATATTATCAGAATCAGTCAGTACAGCATTAAACCAGACGCAACAGACATTAACCAGAGTGAACAACTCATTAGAAACAACAATAACAGCTTTAAACTCAGCGAAAAATATAATAGACCAACAGTCCCTAAAGTTAGAAGAACAACACAAAAAGCTGCACAAATACTCAACAGAGTTAAAAAACAACACAATAAAGAATCAATCAAAAATTATAATAAAAGTGGCCTCAATAGTTGGAGGCATAAATTTAGCAGCGGTTCTATTGGTAGGATACTTAATCATGCAAAAACAGCCAGCGCAGCCACAAATAAATTTAGACTCAAAGGCCGTAGCAGTTTCAATAGTAGAGCAACTAAGATCGAAGAGATAAGAGAACGTTTAGGTATTAAAAAACCTGTTATTCAGCCAAGGAATAAAGAGAAAATAGTTAAAGAAGAAATAAAGAAAAAGCCTTTGGGATTGAGTATGGATGAAAATAGATTTAAATCGAAGATAAAAGAAGCTCTTAAAAAAGAAAAACCAAAAAATGAAATAACACCACTACAGCAGAAAGACGATCAGCATTTAAAACCTCTTGGTTTTAGATTGCGATAAAAGAGGCTTGAGGCCTCTTTTATATTAAGTGCTACTTTATTACCAGATCTTATAATAGGTATCTTGAGGTTTGGAAGTTTCACCCATTACGAAATCGCAGCATATCAATGTTCAATGTGCTCGGCTAATGATTGTTTGAATTCAGTCATATAATTGCTAAGATTATCTATAAAGGAATGCGCGTCAAGGAATTTTGCGTATATTTCTTCAGGTGTAAGATTTAGCCTAAATAAAGCATAATTCTCATGCGCTAATTGATTTCTCAAGTATCCTAACTCTAAAAAATTATCTATGCTTCCCTTTATCTCTGCATCCTGCCTTAGTTTTGCTGTCATAAAAGCTTTAAAGTCAGCACCAAAATAAGCGAAAAACTTATTAGCCGAACGATTGTTCCAATCAAACAGAGAATGATACTGCCGGGTAAGTGCTTTATTTTCAATAAACGTCTTGGTAATTTGACATTGCGCGGGGTTCAACATTGAATGTATAACGAGAGTTGTCGCTGATTCAAAATAACTTGCGCTTGCCAATAAAATAACCTTGGCAAACTGGGATTTATATGAATTAGCAAAACTTATTTCACCAATGCTAACAAGTCTTTCATAGTTTTCTGTAAAGTCTGTATATAAGCTGTCAATGGCTTGTTTCCCCAAATCGTTCATTTAAAACTCCTTGAGGATATCTTTTGCTCTAGCTATACGGCCTCTAACTGATTCACCTCTTGTGGTTTTACCTGTGCTATAGCGAATAAATAACTCATCAGATTTTAGGCGCTCAATATAGTCAGTGGAGATCTTCTTAATGCTGTTTTTTCCTGTTGCGAGCGACTCCTCAATACTTGCGGAAAATACTGATTCAAAAAGAGTTATACTTAATCTGCTACCACCTGTTCTAAAGTGCTCTTCACTCAAATCTTGGCATGCATCCATAAATGCATTCCAAATTGATTCGCAGAGATTGATTTTCTCTGGTGAGAAAGTTTTTGCAAAGTTTGAGAAGTTGTTAAGAAACCCATTTACTGAGCTTTTATATTTATCTAAATAAATAGCCATTGCAAATGAGCGAAGCAAAGCTTCAACATCGTTTAATCTCACATCTATGATTTTTTTAGCTAATATTAATCGCCACTTTGGATGTTCATTCAGTTTCACAAGTAGCTCTAAGAATTCTGAATGGTATAAACTCATTCTAATTTCTTGTGGTGCAAGATTAACGCCACCACTATTAAGCCGGTTAAATATTTCAAACATAGCGCCATCCTCAGAATCCTGCGCTACGGGTTTTATCACCATATTCCTTATAGTCGCTAAATTTAAAGTTGTTTGTGATTCGCCTAATGTTTCATAATTCTTGCCATCAAATTTATTTGATTGGCCATCAGCGATCCCATCAAGTCTCAGATTGAATTTATTAAAATAATCATCATTGGAAAGAATTTCTGGAGGAATAAAACCGTGCTCATCAAATATTTTTCTCAACTCTGATCTTTTCTCATGCTTTGGGAATCTTCCGCTAAAGAAATAATAAAGAGACATCAGTCGTTGTTGTCCATCAATTACTAAAAATTCATTTTTACCTTTTTCGTAAAGAAATATCTGTGGTATAGGAAGTCCGATCAGTAGAGATTCTATCAACTTTGATGATTTTTTATATCCCATACGAAATGCCTTTGGAAACTTGGGATTTTAAATACTTTGGAGCGGATAAAACTAATTAAAGTTAGTGTATTGAAGTCATTTGGTGTTGTCGTTAGTTCAAACTCATCAATAGGATAAGTTTCCTCTTCAATCTCGATAAAATCATTTTCGTTTTCGATGTTTGACATAAAAACTCCATTTAATATTTAGGGGAGATGAGAACTATCTTAGCTCTAAAACAAGTGCTTAGGAAGAACGCTCTGTAATCCAACATCTTGGATACTGAGAACGCCCTGCCGATACTGTAGATTCACTCTTACTTGATAAGGGGTTAATCGTTTCACGCAGCAATTGCCTTACATTTCTGCGCTTGAACGTAATCTCCCCACCACTGCATCAGCTCTGTTCTTTCAGCAAGATACTCAGCACGATTGTAAGCGGCTATGATTTCGTTGTTCTTAGTATGAGCTAAGGCGGATTCAAGCACCTCTGTTCTAAATTTACCGCTTTCTTCGGCAGCCGTTCTTGCTATAGAACGCATTCCGTGTGCTACCAGTTCACCACCGAATCCCATACGGATAATTGCAGCATTGGCTGTTTGTTCATGCATGTGATTAAGGGGGGCCTTAATACTTGGGAAAACCCACTCTCTATGACCACTAATTGGTCTGATTAACTCAAGTATACGCATAGCCTCTTTACTCAGCGGAATCCTGTGAGGGCGCTTCATCTTCATAAACTCACCGGGGATGTTCCAGAATCGATTATCTTCGTCTATATCACTCCACCGAGCACGGACAGCTTCTCCCGGACGAACCCACGTAAGGAGTTGCCATTCAATTAGAAGACGTGTTTCGAGCCGTATAGAAGCGTTAGATAGAGCAATTAAGAATCGGGGTAAATCATCTGGTGGTAAAGCTGGCATATTTTGCTTCTTGGGTTTGCTGAATCTCTGGCCGAGATTGTCAGCAGGATTAAACTCAATAAGTTCTTCTGTTGCAGCCCAACGGAAAATTTCATTTAGACGTGAAATGATACGGCGTAGGGTTTCCAATACGCCTCGTTGTTCTATGGGGTCAAGGTGTTGTTTTAAGAGCTTGGGACGGATCTCTTTGATAGGAACGTTGCCTAAACCGGGGAAAATATTTCGTTCAAGGCTCCGCCAGATGTCTTCTGCGTGGTCTGGAGAGATACCAGAGGTCTTAACCTTTTCATCTAACCATTTCCTAGCAACCGCTTGTAGCGTGTGTTCAGTGGCATTCTTAAGGGCATTGGCTTTATCGTTGTTGTGAATCTGCGGATCGATACCATTTGCAAGCAACGACAAGTATTCATCACGTAAAGCCCGAGCCTTGGCAAGTGAGAGATGAGGATAGGTTCCTAGGCTGTGTCCCTTAATTGCATAACCTCTTGTAAAACAATCGGATGCAACCCAGCTTGACCATTGAAAGATAATT
>NZ_CBFFRL010000284.1:0-4593 GCF_965644215.1 Phytobacter sp. V69 | reverse complement strand
TAGTGTCCATGTTCGTGAAAGTGTCCATGGTAGAAAACACGGGCAAAAATAAAAGACGGTCTGGATGAGACGCTTACGTGGGTTAATCCGGCAGCCGCCATAATTTCAGAGACACTCGCCGACTGAATGCCCTTTTCCTTAAATTCACGGGCGGCGATATCGACGATCCGCTTACGGGTTTCAGCCGTTTCTGCCTTTGATTTTTTCATGACACATGTCCTGACGTTGCACGTGGGGCGCAAAAATAGCGCTCCCACGCGATGCTTAATTTCACTCAGTAACAGGCGTTGCTGGCGTCTCCTCTATTTAGAATCAATCCGTCATCTAAATTCAACCCTTTCCTGTTTTTTCACACCGTTATGTGCATCCGAACGCACGAAACGGTACGCTATTTACGCGCGATGCAGGCCAGTACACCCAGCACCGCCCCGCCCGCGCATAGCGAATCGTGGATTTACAGGCACCGAGTTCCGGAAATCAATCTGGTCGGCACTGCTGTCCATTCCGTTTGGCGAAACGCGAACCTACAGCCAGATAGCCGGGCAAATTGGTAATCCGGCTGCGGTCAGAGCGGTGGACGCTGCCAATGGCAGAAACCCGATTGCGATTATTGCTCCCTGCCATCGGGTGATTGGTGCAGACGGCAGTCTCACCGGGTTTGCCGGTGGGCTGGAGGCCAAAGAGTATCTACTCAAACTGGAAGGGATAACGGTGAGCTCGCGCGGAATGATGCGCCAGCAATCATTATTCTGATACGCGGGATTATTTCTGACACCCCGGGCAGCCGTAAAACGGGCGCGAAGAGAGGGTCGATTTCTCGATAGTCCCGCCGCAGCGTTCGCACGCCTCCCCGGCCCGGTGGAACACGTTAAAGCGAAACAGCGCGCCGTGATGGTGGTTTTCATCCACTACGCCGCGCGTCTGGTAAGACAGGCGGGGAATATCGAGCAGCGCCTGCGTCAGTGTGTCCAGTTGCGCCTCGCTGAGATCGACCGCTTTATGCTGCGGCGCCAGTGCTGCATGCCACAAGATTTCAACGCGCAAATAGTTTCCCAGCCCGGCGAGAAACGCCTGGTCAAGCAGCAGGCCGGAGAACTGACGGCGGCAGAACCGGGGCGATAGCAGCCGCGCTTTAACCTGCTCCGCGGTCAGCGACATATCCAGCACATCCGGGCCCACGCGCTGTAAGAACGGATGCACCGCCAGCTCGTCGGCAGTCAGCATCTCAATATCCGAGGCACTGTAGAGCAAAATCGCCTTGTCTTTCGCGGCCAGCCGTACACGCAACACGCGGTTGGTTTCAGCCACCTCTCCCGCATCGACCACCCGCCAGACGCCATACAGCTGGTTGTGGCTGTACATCGTCATGCCATTAGAAAAGTGGGTCAACAGCGCTTTGCCGCGCGTTTCAATGCGTTCCACTCGTTCGCCTATCAGCACTGGAGCAAAGGATTGTAGCTGGGGAAAAGCGAACCAGGCATCGGTGAGCGGTTTACCTTTGATAGCCGCTTCGAGACTGTCTGCCGCGCGGCGAATTTCCGGGCCTTCTGGCATCACAACATCCTTTTATATTTCTGCACTTACAACAATACCACGCTGGTCAAATGCCTCGCGCAGACGGCGGGCAAACGCCAGCGCATGTTCACCATCGCCATGCAGGCAGACGGTTTGTGCCCGCAGCGCAACGTCATGTCCGTTAACGCTTTTAACCTTGCCGGATAAAACCATCTCCAGCGTTTGCGCCAGCGCTATCTCTTCATCGGCAATCAACGCCCCCGGCTGCGAACGCGGCACCAGCGTGCCATCGTCCTGATAACCACGGTCGGCAAACACTTCCTCACGCGGGGCGATGTTCACACGCTTTGCAGCGCGAATCAGCTCACTGCCGGCAAGGCCAACGAGGATTAACGCAGGATCACAGTCGCACACCGCACGGGCGATAGCGTCCGCCAGCTGCGGGTCGACGGCAGACTGGTTGTAGAGCATGCCGTGCGGTTTAACGTGCTGCATGCGGCCCCCTTCGGCACGCACAATCGCCGCCAGTGCACCGCACTGGTAGAGCGTTTGTGCGTACACCGTTTCAGGCGGTAACAGCATCGCCGTGCGGCCAAAATTGTCCCGATCCGGAAAGCTCGGGTGCGCGCCCACCGCGACGCCATTTTTTAGCGCTTCCCGCACGCATTCCCGCATAGTTTGCGCATCGCCCGCATGAAAACCACAGGCGATATTGGCCGAGGAGACCAGTTGCAGGAGCGCGGCATCACTACCGCACCCTTCCCCCAGATCGGCGTTTAAATCAACCTTCATTACGCAGCCGCCATGATAATTGTTCCAGATAGCGTTGCTGATCCTGCCGCGCTGCCAGCGCCTCTTCCAGGGTACAGGGAATAAAATGTACCGGCTGACCGAGTGGGATCTGCGCCAGATGGTACATATCGGCCTCAATAATGCAGGCAATACGCGGGTAACCGCCGGTAGTCTGGGCGTCATTCATCAGGACAATCGGCTGGCCATTCGACGGCACCTGTACCACACCGGGTAAAAGCCCGTGCGACACCAGTTCGCGGTCGGTCGTGCGGATCAACTGCTGCCCCTGCAGCCGATAACCCATACGGTTACTTTGCGGGCTGAGCTGCCAGGGGACACGCCAGAAGGCCTCTTGCGAGGCTTTATCAAATTCCTGATATTCCGGCCCCGGCAGCGCGCGAATGCGGTTGCCCCACAGCAGCTGCTTCACCCCTTGAGGCCCATTAAACGTCCGCGCGACATCGCGCAGCGGGATCTCATCGCCATCGCGAAGCAGACGCCCTTCCAGCCCGCCTACACCGGTTTTTAAATCGGTACTGCAAGAACCCAGCACTTCCGGCACGTCCAGACCACCTGCCACCGCCAGATAGCTGCGCATGCCGTGATGCGGGCGCTTAAGCACCAGCTTTTGCCCTGCCTGTACCGGGTAGCGCCAGCCTGTCCAGACGGCTTTCCCGTCGAGTTTCGCCTCGCATCCCGCGCCCGTCAGTGCAAACCAGGTACTACGTGCGAACATCACTTCACACTGGCCGAGCGTTATCTCCAGCCCTGCCGCATCGCCTTCATTACCAACCAGAGCGTTGGCGATGTGCAGCGCGGGGCCATCCAGCGCGCCGCAATAACTCACACCGGATTGCCGCAATCCAACGCGTTTACCCGCCTGAATGGTGGTGTAGATACCCGCGCGAAGAATTTTTAGCATATGCCCTCCTTACGTGGGATAAAGCGCAGCGTATCACCAGGACGAAGTAATACAGGATCGGAAAGCGAGGGGTTAAACAGCGGCAGTTCGGTGCGGCCAATCAGGTTCCAGCCGCCCGGCGTTTCCAGAGGATAGATACCCGTTTGCGCACCGCCAATGCCGACAGAGCCGGCGGGGACATGTACGCGGGGTTCAGCACGACGCGGCGTGGCGAGATTTTCCGGCATGCCCCCCAGATACGGGAAACCCGGCTGAAAACCTAAAAACCACACCACATAGTCGATAGAGGCGTGAAGTTCGACAACCTGCTTTTGCGTAAGCCCGGTGTGACGTGCCACATCCGGCAGATCCGGCCCGGCTTCACCGCCGTAGATAACCGGAATGTCGATTGTTCGCGATTCCGGCTCCAGCGCGTCGCTCTCTTCCCACCAGCGCTGTAAACGCTCAATGGCGTCCAGCGCCAGCGATTGCGGATCGCGCAATACCACGGTGATGTTATTCATCCCCGGAATGGCTTCCACCACATCGGGCACCTCAGCCAGACGCTGCGTTAAGCGCCAGATGCGTTTTTGCGTCGCAAGCGTAACCGGAGATTCCAGCTCCAGTACGACGGCTGTCTCACCTAACAGATAACAACGTGCTCTCTGCACTCTCCCGCTCCTTTCGCCACAGGTACGTTATCAATACGTAAAATAAGATAACGCGCCCGGCCACATCCGTCGATAATCAGATCCCGTATAGCGGGCAGTTATTGGATGTGAAAGCGCCGGAGGGGTTAGTGATAACTCATCAGATAAGTAACTTTCCCGTTGGCTTTCCCTGCCGTAACACCGCTTATTGAGGCCGCCGTCTGCATATAGCACGCCACCAGTGGAATAGTGTAGTTTGTGCCTTGCGTCGGAGACATGGTGTAAGCCTTTGTCCCCTTTTCCGAGGAAAAATCCACTAATTGAGGTGATGCAGAGGTACCCCACGCCAGTTGTATTCCTACGCCCTCTGCCGCCTGAGCGCCTACGTCCAGAGGCATAATCCCCTGATTACTGGTGGACGCATTATTTGGTACCAGGGTAATAGTCATCGTATTATCACGGGTGACATCTTTAAGTTCGCGTTGGCCAGTACCATAAAATACCGGGCAATTGATCAACCGGATGCTGGCATCCACCCAGGGAGTGGCAAATTTTCCCCCTTCTCTGTTGCTGCGGTCTGAAATTTGCCGCACACCCAGATTCACCGTACTGTCCGTAGTATCGCAGGTGGCAGATAAAATATGGAATTTTCCTTTTTGTTAATGGCGGATTCAACTCCGAAGTGCAACGCTAAGCCGCCAATCTTAGCTCTGCAAACACCACAGACGGTTGCCT
>NZ_CBFFRL010000283.1:0-4658 GCF_965644215.1 Phytobacter sp. V69 | reverse complement strand
ACTTATCGGTAGTTAACCCTTCCTCCTACACTCTCCACAATCATGTCCGAGCGTTGCACTTATTATCTGAATTCGCTTTCCGCCTTTGGTATATTCCGGGGGCGGATGTGGGTAAATTCCCGAAAACACAAAGGTATGGGTAAAGAATTGAAAAGGATTTGAGGAAAAACAGGCCCTGTGGTAGAAATAGGGCGTGTTTTACTACTGAGGACAATCGTTCCGCCACGATGAGAAGCAATGTGCGGATATTGTAATTTTATGGATAATTTGTTCAGGACGTTCATCTCTGGTTTTTCCCGTCTCATCTCTTCTGTCTGCCTGCTTTCCGGCGAACAACACTGGCGCTCGGCGCTATAGTCCTTTTCTCTCTGCTTACGCTCGCGTAAACCACGCGACATTCATTTTTACGCATCGGGCTTTCCGTTATGGAATGGCCATGCAGGATTATATTCTCAAGCAGGAGAAGCATGATGATTTACTGGATATTATTAGCGCTGGCGATTGTGGCTGAAATAACCGGCACATTATCAATGAAGTGGGCAAGTGTTACCAACGGACACACCGGTTTTATTCTGATGCTGGTGATGATTGCTCTGTCATATATTTTATTATCGTTCGCCGTTAAAAAAATAGCCCTCGGCGTGGCCTATGCCCTGTGGGAAGGGATCGGTATTTTACTGATCACCCTGTTCAGCGTGGTGTTGTTTGATGAAACACTCTCCCCGATGAAAATTGCCGGGTTGATGACGCTGGTTGTCGGGATTGTGCTGATCAAATCGGGTACCCGAAAAGCGGTGAAAGCGCCGCAGGAGCAGGGCAATGCAACAGTTTGAGTGGGTACATGGCGCCTGGCTGGCGGCGGCCATTATTCTTGAGATCGTCGCCAATATTTTCCTGAAGTTCTCATCCGGTTTTCGCCATAAATTATACGGTATTGGCTCGCTGGTGGCGGTGCTGGCCGCCTTTGCCGCGCTGTCTCAGGCGGTAAAAGGTATCGATTTGTCAGTGGCTTATGCACTCTGGGGTGGGTTTGGTATCGCCGCGACCCTGGCGGCGGGCTGGATCCTCTTCGGCCAGCGTCTGAACAAGAAAGGCTGGGCGGGGCTTATCTTATTGATTGTCGGCATGATCTTAATAAAACTCGCCTGATATGATCGCTGCCTGAATTAGGGGCAGCGAAATCCCCCGACTGTATTACGCTTAGTTAACGGAAGTACTCAACCGGCTGTTTTTCCTGTTAAGGATAGAGGGGCAGTGAATGTTGAACCCATTTAGCTGGCGTAATATACCCAATGCCAAAACCCTGTTCGTCATGATCTTCATGGCGGGGATTGGGCTCATTATTTCTATTGTTGCACTGCTCTATCTTTCACTGCATCTCATCAGTACTAAAACCAACGAAATTGATGAACATCGCACCGCATTAGCTGTACAGGGGGCGGTGCAGACCTCAGTAAACCGGATGCGCTCGCTGGTTATTGATAACGCCGTCTGGGATGATGCCGTTCGCGAAGCCTATCGCCCTGAACTGGATACTGACTGGCTGTACAAAACCTGGGGCACCGGCTTTAAAGTCAATAATCTCTATGACGGAACCTTTGTGCTGGATGAGCATTTTCATGTTCTGTGGGGCACGTTTAATAGTCAGAAATTCGAAGAGCATTCGCTGGCCTTTTTTGGCAAGGGATTACAAGCGCTGATCCGTAATAATGCGCCTGCGCTGTCGGCAAATAATGAAATTTATGCCGGGATCACCCGTACGCGCAATGGCATAGCGTTTGTCGGGATTGGCCTTATTCGCCCGATGGTCGGACGATTACAGGTTCATGATAATACCCGTCGCTATCTGGTTATCACGCGGCATCTGAATACCCAAATACTCAAAGATCTGGGCGATACGTTCCAGATTAGCAGTTTAACGTTCACCCCCGACAAGCCGGATGCTTCTACCGTGCCCTTGCAAAGCTCGTCGGGCGAAACGCTTGGCTGGCTGAACTGGTCGCCAGGTTTGCCGGGCGCACAGGCCGCGCATGCGGCGGCCACGGAAATTCACCACATTGCGATACTGGCATCCGGGCTGATTTTGCTGTTTATCGTACTGAGCAGCGCCGGGCTGTATAAGCTGGCGAAAGGGGAAAAGATCGCCCGCAGAATTGCTTTAACCGACTGGCTGAGCCGCCTGCCAAATCGTCGCGCCCTGATTGAGCATCTCGATAAACTTGCTGCGCAGGGCGATACCAGCATGATGAGCGTGGCCTTTGTCGATCTCGACGGCTTTAAGGATGTGAACGACATTTACGGTCATGACCTTGGCGACCGCCTGATCAGCACAATTGCCCAGACGCTGCGGGAGAAAGTGCCCACCCATGGGATGCTGGCGCGAATGGGCGGCGATGAATTCGCCATGACCGTTGGTGGCCCGTGGGCGGAGGAGCAGGCCGCCGGGTTTGCCGAGCGCGTGCTGGAATACCTTAACAACCCCATAGAGGTGGGGGAACGCACGATCCACATTGGGGCCAGTATTGGGATTGCCAGCGGTACGCTGGTGGAGTGCCCCAGCTCCGAGCTTTTCCGCCGTGCCGATATCGCCATGTACCACTCCAAAAGCAGCGGTAAAGGGCGTATCACCCACTACGATGCGGCGCTAAACAGCGCTCGCGAGCGGCAGTTGTTGATTGAAAATGATATCCGCAACGGGCTGGAGCGTGGTGAATTTGATGTCTGGTATCAGCCAATTGTCGATGCGCGGACTCTGGCGATGATTGGTGTTGAAGCGCTGGTCCGCTGGCCGCGTCGTCCGGGCGGGGAACTCAAGCCTGATGATTTTATTACCATTGCCGAAACCAGCGGCCTGATTTACGAGCTGGGGCAATTTGTGTTGCGCCGTGCCTGTAACGATCTGCAGATGTACAGCGATTTAAAGCTGTCGGTGAATATTTCTCCGGCACAGTTTCGCGATCCTGATTTTGAAGACAAGGTGGCGAATGTCCTGAGAAGCACGCGCTTCCCGGCCGCACGTCTGCAGTTGGAAGTGACCGAAACCTATGTGCTGGAGAATCCGGAGCGCGCGCGTATCGCCATCACCACCCTGAAAGCGCTGGGCACGGCGGTGGCGCTGGATGATTTTGGCACCGGCTATTCGAGCATCGGCTATCTGCGGCGCTTCAATTTTGAAACGATCAAGATTGATAAATCGCTGGCCGGGCTGGTGGACGACGATGAGCAGGCGTCGGCGCTTGTGAGTGGGACGATCCGTATCGCCAGCGCGCTGGGGATGATGGTGGTGGCCGAAGGCGTTGAGAACGAAATGCAGGTGAAAATGTTGCGTTTAGCGGGCTGTGACCAGTTGCAGGGCTACTGGTTTAGCGAACCGCTGCCGCTGGATGACATCCTGCATTTGCGTCATCTGCGGCAGGGCTGAGATTACTCTTTTGCCAGCGCTTCGAGTTTGTCACGAAAACCGGTGACGGAAATTGCCCGGTTGTCGGCACGCCAGCGATCTTTGGCCGCTGGAGCCGAACTCTGTACCGCGATAAGCTGCCAGCCTTCGTCGGTTTTCAACATCAGCGGTGAACCGCTGTCGCCAGGCAGCGTATCGCACTGATGTGACAACACGCTGTTTTGCGCCCAGCCGGTAACAATGCAATCTTCGTGGCTGTAGAGCGCGTCCAGATGATCGGCGGGATAACCCGACTGGGTGACTTTACGCTCTGCCACTTTTAACGCCTCCGTAAGCGCCGCTTTATCACCGACAAACAGCGGTAACGGCGTAATGCCGGATGGCGGATTGCGCAGCACAACCAGACCAAAATCCCACGGTGCGGCGGATGACGGCACAATCCAGCCATCGCCATCGGGTTTCAGCCGTTTACCCAGCGACGGATCGACACGGCCTTCAATACCGTGGATTTCATAACGCCAGGTACCTTTCTGTGACACAAAACGCAGCGCCACCGCTTTATCCGGCTTGCCGTTCGGCGGCGTCAACAGACAATGCCCGGCGGTTAAGGCCAGGTGGGGAGAAATAAGCGTTGCGGTACACAAATTGCCGCTGGCCGTTTCCAGTTGCCCAATGGCATCCCAGGGCGAGCGGGTCGGCGTGGTCACTCGAACGCGGTCATCATGACCAAAGAACAGGGTCTTGATTTGAGCCGCATCCATGGTGTCATCATCACCATCATCGGCATGCCCGTAAGCAGAAAAGAGACAAAACGATCCCAGCAATAGCACAACGGTTTTTCGCATATCACACTCTGATGGGGTAATTATGATTATGTAATGTGAACCCAAGTTTATAAACTATAGACGGGGCGAGAAAAAAGTGGGAGTAAAATCAGCGTGCTACATCAGGAAAGAAAAAGCCGCAGGGCTATGAGCGCGCAGACAATCAGCATTAACAGGATGAACTCGAAACGGTAACGTCGCAGCATAGGCCCTCCAGAGAAAAACGGCGCTTCACCCCAGGGTTCAGCGCCGACGATTTACTCAGCCTGTACAGCAGGCGGGGTATTACACGGTAACTTATGCAGCCGGTTGAGCAGCTGGTTTAGTTGCAGTGTGTTTTACGTGTTTTTTGTGGTGTTTTTTAGATAGTGTCGTCACGAGGATAAAAATCATTGATAATAGGGCCTTCTAATCAGAAGGCCCTATTATCATGA
>NZ_CBFFRL010000282.1:0-4713 GCF_965644215.1 Phytobacter sp. V69 | reverse complement strand
GTCATGATAATAGGGCCTTCTGATTAGAAGGCCCTATTATCAATGATTTTTATCCTCGTGACGACACTATCTAACGTTCTGGCAACGATTTACAAAAATATCCACGCACTGAAGCGCAACAATATGTTATTGCATAAACTTTACTTTCCAGTGCTTTTATTCACGCTGGTTATGCGCTATTACTCACGGCTTGTTGCGGCACGGTGGTGCGACGTTGATTTCAGAATGGATACCTGGGTGGCCTATATGACGCATTTTTCTTTATCCCCACGCGGCCTGGCAGCGGGAGCCGCATTGATCGTTCTCTTTTCACCTTCTCTCTATGCAGTGGAACAAGCGCCGGAGGCTCCGCCTGTGGATGCCCGCGCCTGGATCCTGATGGATTATGCCAGCGGCAAGGTGCTGGCAGAAGGAAATGCCGATGAGAAACTGGACCCTGCCAGTCTCACCAAATTGATGACCAGTTACGTTGTTGGACAAGCGTTGAAGGCAGGGAAAATTCACCTGACCGACACCGTAACGGTCGGTAAGGATGCCTGGGCGACCGGAAACCCGGTGCTGCGCGGCTCCTCGCTGATGTTCCTCAAACCGGGTGATCAGGTCTCGGTGGCCGACCTCAACAAAGGGGTCATTATTCAGTCCGGCAATGACGCCAGTATCGCCATCGCCGATTTTGTGGCGGGCAGCCAGGATTCGTTCGTCAGCCTGATGAACGGCTATTCGCAGAAGCTGGTCCTGACCAACACCACTTTCAAAACCGTTCACGGGCTGGATGCGCCGGGGCAGTTCAGTACCGCGCGCGATATGGCGCTGCTCGGCAAGGCGCTGATTCACGACGTGCCGGACGAGTACGCGATCCACAAAGAGAAAGAGTTCACCTTCAACAAGATTCGTCAGCCGAACCGTAACCGTCTGCTGTGGAGCACCAGCATGAATGTCGACGGGATGAAAACCGGGACGACGGATGGTGCAGGATACAACCTGGTGGCCTCGGCAACGATGGGCGACATGCGCCTGATTTCCGTGGTGCTGGGGGCGAAAACCGACCGCATCCGGTTCAACGAGTCGGAAAAGCTGCTGATGTGGGGCTTCCGCTTCTTTGAAACGGTGACGCCTATCAAGCCTGACGCGACATTTGTCAATCAGCGCGTCTGGTTTGGCACGCAGAGCGAAGCAAAACTGGGCGCGGGGGAGGCCGGTTCGGTCACCATCCCGAAAGGGCAGTTGAAAAACCTGAAAGCGTCTTACACACTTACCGACCCGCAGTTAACCGCGCCGCTGAAACAGGGACAAGTGGTCGGCACCATCGACTTCCAGCTTAACGGGCAATCCATTGAGAAGCGTCCGCTTATCGTGATGGAAGCGGTTGAAGAGGGCGGATTCTTTAGCCGGATGTGGGATTTTGTCCTGATGAAATTCCACCAGTGGTTTGGCTGGTTCGCGTGATAACAACGTACCGTGCCCCTTGCGGGCACGGTCAGAAGACCAGTTTGATCTGCTCGGCTTTGGCGAACTCGACCAGCGTATCGTCCGGGCGGCAGTCGCTGACAATGGCATCAAAATGGTTTAAATCCCCCATACGCGCCGGACGCACCTTGCCGAACTTGCTGTGATCGACCACCAGCACGTGAAACTGTGCGCTGGCCATCGCCCAGTGTTTCAGCGGCAACTCTTCCAGATTAAAGCAGGTGACGCCCTGCTCAACGTGAACCCCGGCGGCAGAATAAAAGGCGATATCCGGGCGCAGATAGCTCAGTGTCTCTTTGAAATTGAGCGGCTGAAAAATGGCGTTGCTGGCGTGGAATTCTCCGCCGCTTAAGATGGCCCGGCACTGGGGTTTTTCCTGCAGGGCAAGAAACGTGTTCAGGGAGTAGCACACCCCGGTGAAGGGCAGGTCGGCCGGAATGGCTTCGATGATCCACGGCGTGGTGGTACCGCAGTCGAAGAACACCATCTGATGCGATTGCACCAGTTTTGCGGCCAGCTCTGCCGCACGGCGCTTCTCGTCCACCAGGCGGGTTTTCTGATCGCTTAACAGGTAATGGCTGGCGGTGCGCGGTTCGAGCACGATATAGCCGCCCAGTAGCACAACCGGCGCACTGTTGGCGCTAAGATCGCGGCGAATGGTCATTTCTGAAACACCCAGCAGAGCAGCGGCTTCTTTCAAATGCAGCTTATCGCTACGCTTGAGCGCCGACAGTAACTGGCCTATCCGTTCGTCACGTCTTGTTTCCATATTACCCCTGAATAAAAGAAAGCCCCGCGTTTAGCAGGGCGTTCATCTTACCTTTGCCGTCGGGCTTAGTCACGTACCCAACCCCGACGAATCGGAAAGGCAAAACAGAGGCGATAAAGCTGCTGTACAACGCGCAGCAGGGCATTGCCGAAGGACTGCCACAGCATTTGTGCCGTCAGGCAACCGCAGAGGGCGACCATTAACCCGCCGAGCATATCCATCGGCCAGTGAACGCCCACGTAAACGCGAGACCAGGCAATCGCCAGCGCAATCAGCATCAGTACCGCGCCGGACCACGCCCGGTGCCAGGCAATAAAGGCAACGGCGAAGGTGAAAATGATCGTGCCGTGATCGCTCGGGAACGAGTAATCCGGTGAATGGGCCAGGAAGTTGTAGCCGATGTGATCCACAAACGGACGGTTGTGGGGGAAGAAATGCCCCAACAGCAGCGAAAGTGTCATGCTGACCGCCATTGCCATTGTGACTTTAATGACTAACTGGCGCTGTGCGCTAAGCTGTTTACGCGGACCCCAAAGCCACAGCCCGGCGGCGAGTATTGGCACGATGCTGATTAAATCGTTGGCGATAAACCGTGCGAGGGAAATCATCCATGCCGGTGAATCAGGCGTGGCGTTAATCATCGCGAACAGCGTGTAATTCAGATTTTCCAACATGCTCTTTATGACTCCGGGCGGTATCTGTCGTGAATTTTTGATGACAACGCTCACCTTAAAAGCGGCGTGATGAACGGTAAAGTCGTTTCATCTTATTTCACGGAGAGTTAGACGATTCTTAAGCCGTTTATTTCATATTAGTGACACGGTACGCGTGGATGATTAAGGCAACCTTAAGGTTGAAAAAAGTGCTTTCCACGGCGAGGGCAGCACAATTCGCTATCGCCGACCGGCCGCTTTGATTACACTCTGCGCGATTTTTCACGTAAAAGAGATTGCATGCAAAACCATACCCTCACTGGTCGCCGCCTGGGACGTCAGGCACTGCTATTTCCCCTTTGTCTGGTCCTGTACGAATTCTCAACCTATATTGCCAACGATATGATTCAGCCCGGCATGCTGGCCGTGGTGGAGCAATATCAGGCCGGGATTGAGTGGGTGCCGACCTCAATGACTGCCTATCTTGCGGGCGGCATGTTTTTACAGTGGCTGCTGGGGCCGTTGTCGGACCGTATTGGCCGTCGCCCGGTGATGTTGACCGGAGTGGTGTGGTTTGTGGTGACCTGTCTTGCCACCCTGTTGGCGCAAAACATTGAGCAGTTCACCCTGCTGCGTTTTTTGCAGGGGATCAGCCTGTGTTTTATTGGCGCGGTGGGTTATGCGGCTATTCAGGAGTCCTTTGAAGAGGCGGTGTGTATTAAGATCACCGCGTTGATGGCCAACGTGGCGCTGATTGCACCATTACTTGGCCCGCTGGTCGGTGCCGCGTGGGTGCATGCCGCGCCGTGGCAGGGGATGTTTGTCCTCTTTGCCGTCCTGGCGGCAGAGTCGTTTGTTGGCCTGCAGCGGGCGATGCCGGAAACCGCCACCCGACTGGGTGAGCCGCTTTCGCTCAAAGCTCTGTGGCACGACTATGCGCTGGTGATGAAAAACATCCGTTTCGTGGCCGGGGCGCTGGCAACCGGTTTTGTCACCCTGCCATTGCTGGCGTGGATTGCCCAGTCGCCGATCATCATCATTAGCGGCGAGCAGCTCAGCAGCTACGAATATGGATTGCTGCAGGTGCCGATTTTCGGCGCGCTGATTGTCGGCAACCTGGTGCTGGCACGGCTGACCTCACGCCGTACCGTGCGTTCGCTGATTATTCTTGGCGGCTGGCCGATTGTGGCCGGACTTATCCTGGCGGCCGTTGCGACGGTAGCCTCTTCGCATGCCTATTTGTGGATGACGGCGGGGTTGAGCCTTTACGCCTTTGGTATCGGTCTGGCTAACGCCGGGCTGGTACGCCTGACGTTGTTTGCCAGCGATGTCAGCAAAGGGGCCGTTTCGGCGGCAATGGGGATGCTGCAAATGCTAATTTTCACCGTCGGTATCGAACTCAGCAAACATGCATATATGATTGGCGGCAACGGCCTGTTCAGCGTCTTTAATCTGCTCAACGGCCTGTTCTGGCTGGGGCTGATGGTAATCTTCCTGCGTGACAAAAGCGTCGGGAACACGCTCGAAAGCTAAATCTGCCCGGTGGGTGAGGGGCGATCGTCAATCTCATAGTGATGGTCATCCCTGCCCCCTACGTTTTCCTGAGTAACTCATTATTCCTGCTAAGATTATACCGACATATCTGCTATCACTTCCGATGTGCCACGCTCGCTGAAACCGCGTATCTTTGATAACGATCTCATTGAGCACGACCAATCTGCCTGTGCGCAAACTATTCAGAAAGAACGTTAGGGAAGGTGCGATTTAATCGTCAATTATGAGAACATAACCCTTTCTTTGACATAGACTTTTCACGATGCCCGC
>NZ_CBFFRL010000281.1:0-4715 GCF_965644215.1 Phytobacter sp. V69 | reverse complement strand
TGTTACTCGCTCATCTGTGGTAGGAAAAACGGGATAACTTATCGGTAGTTAACCCTTCCTCCTACACTCTCCACAATTATGTCCGAGCGTTGCACTTATTATCTGAATTCGCGGTACACCCTCCTGCGTTTTGATGTCTGCTCCTCGCTCATTGCGGACCGTATCGAAATGTGAGTTTTTTAGACTGGCGAGCAGTGCGCTACCAGTCATTCATGCCCGAAGGGCATAAAAGGCGATGCTCAGGTGTCAAACAGGAGTAAATAGTCGAATCGCCGATACCCGGCGAAGCCGGTCTGTTCTGATAGGTTTCACCTATCTCATCCCTCGCCCTGCCAGACCTAAACTAACTTCTAGACAATTTTGTTCTTACCAAGCCTCCCCGAGTGGGCGCAGTTAGCGCCGGACGCTTGCGGCCGGGAACGGCTGGACACTTGTGGCCTGCCGCGCGGTACTGCGAGTGCGCAGCCGTAGGCAAGCTACGGGGGCGTTTCTGCGTAATTACAGGCGAAATTGCTTGCTTTAACACGGTAGCTGCCAGGCGAGAAGGGCTGTCCGCCACGCAGGGGCTTCATTACGCGACCGGAGTGGTCACGACAAGGCGAAGCCGCAGTCGGGGCGTATCTCCGCGTTAGCGGGCCGTCAGGACCGCTTACGGGCGTGTTCTCCGTTATTTCCCGCAGGGTCTTTACAGGCGACATGACCGCCGGGTTATCACACCTGTACGGACAGCGATGGTGTTCCTGGCCTGAGGCCCGGGGCTGCGTACCTGATGAAACCGGGCAGTTCGCCCGCCGCTTCCGGCGGGAGCTACCTCAGACGCGAAGCGTCTTTTCCGGACCGTCGCGGACATCAGTCCGCTGCTGGGGAGGAGGTTATCCATCTGTCCACAGGACGGGCGCCGAACAGGTTTTATCTTTAAAGGTAAGTTATTACAGTTTTTTAAAAGAAAGGACATCGGGTTTTTAAAGGGATCATCGCGGTCTGTAAACATCCCGGGCAGCGGTTAAGAAGCAGTCCGGTCAGAAGATAAAGGGCATACCCTCTCGCGGTTAATGTGGATAACCAGGAAACGGGGCGTGACGACGTGAGCGCAGCGCAATTGTGTGCGACCGGTCACATTCCGGGAGCATGCCGGAGGGGCAGATATGGATGATATCAGTGCGAAAGGTGTTCTGCAGGCGTGCGGGGGCCTCCGGCGCAAACCGGACAGCGGAATTCTGGGCAGGGGAAGTGAAAAGCCGGCGTCAGGCGCCGGGCAGCAGGCAGGGGGTATCCGGCGCTAATGCGCCGGCGTTTTAAGGGGAACTGCGGCGCGGCCGTCAGGTCGTGACCAGCAGGGCGTCGCCGAGTCGCGTGTAGTGGCCGCGCGACAGCTTCATGCGCTCAGACACGCGGCGCTCTATCTCCGTACGCACCGCATCAAGGCTGCCGAAGAAGCGGCCGTTACGGATTTCTTTCTGCAGCTGCAGGCGGACCAGATGCTCGATGTCCCTGCGGGTGCGTGGTGCGTCCCTGCGCGCGCGGTGGCGCTTCATGCCGTGTTCGCGACGTGACTTCTGGTACGCGCGGAAACGCTCCCGGACAAACGACCAGGCGGCGCTGATGAGCTCGCCGGCGTCGGCGCGCGGCTGGCCTTTTTTCTCGCGGCGGCGGTTTTCCCACTCGATGCGGCTGCGGCGTGCGGCCGCAACGGCTTCCTCGGACACGTCCAGCACCTGCCACATCAGCGGCGTGAAGGTGATGTCCGTCGGGATATTGCAGCCAATCTCTTTGTCGTACTCGGTGTGGTAGGTCAGGAGCTTCAGCCGGGCCAGGAACTGCACGGCCCCCGTGAAGCGGGTGATGGAGAGGCGTTTTTTCTCCGTGGCCAGCCCGCAGCGGATGCTCATGGTGGTGAGCGAGGCGCCCACGCGGTTGGCCAGCGGATTAAAGTAGTGGCAGAGCGCCTGCAGCGACGCTTCAAGCGCGCGCATGCGCAGTTCCGGCGGACGGCGGCGGCGTTCGCCGCGGGCAATCGACATCGCAACCAGCGTCTGGAACTCGACGCGCTGCGTAAAGCCGGCCGCCTTCTCACGGAGTTTTTCGCAGAACGGCAGGGTCTTCTTCCCTTTCTCAGGAACGAATTCCGGATTCGGATTCTTTACCTGCCGGTAAAATGACGTGTTTTCAGATACCTGTTCAGTCACGCCTTCCTGCGCTTATGTTGCACAGAAGGAGTACGCGCAGAAGGTGTTGCAGTTTTCCGGGCATAAAACTATACTCCCCGCATAGAGCAACAGCTTCTATGCAGATTCAGTGAGCCCCGTTAATCTTCTACAGTCGCCAAACTTGGATGAAGATTATCGGGGTTTTCTTTTTGCTGGCCTTCAGTAATCTGTCAGTACCAGTCTCCAGCCACCTTATGGCGCGGCAAACCAAATGATCTCAAACGATCTGCAATCTATCACTACATCCGGCATTCGACAAGAAAGTAATGACGTTACCTACTATATACTTTCATTGAACGCCTGTTGCAGAAGTCGTTCAATATACTCAGCCTGAGTTACACCCTCTTTCTCGCATTCAATCAGCAACCGATCTTTAATCGGATTTCGCACAAAGACCTTTAACTCTTTATGCGTCAGTTTTTTTCTGGCCACCGCGGCCTGTTGCTTCTCAGATGCACTTAGCGGATGACCCTTACGGTATGTGCGCTTAGATGTTGATGAGGAAGTGACTGCATTTGCTGACTGCGACATCTTTGCCTCCTCCGTATAAACAGACTGAATTTCGTAGAGAATACTACAAAATCCATAGTTCAACGACTACCTCTAAAAGGCAGTATGCAAAAAGCTGCGTTGGCGCGTAGCTTGCTTTGCTGGAGGTAGCAGGGAAAACGAAAAGATCAATACGAAGAGTGCCAGTCTGTTCCGCCATCCCAGCGTGACTGCCAGTGTTCCAGGTAAGTCTGCGCCAGTGCCGGCACACCCCGCACAACCAGCGCGTTCTCAGAGTTGGACTCCGCGGCGCTGCGGGTGTAGTTAAAGGAGCCGAGCTCAACGTTCTGCCCGTCGGTGATAATCACCTTGTCGTGCATGATTTTGTACTGGCTGTTGGTGCGCAGCGGAATGCCGGCATTCACCACCACGTTCATGGCCGCCTGGCTGGCTTTGCTGCGGTTGCCTTTGTCGTCTACCCCCCCCCTGACGTCCACACCGCGCCGCTTCGCGGCGACCAGAGACTTCACCACTTCGGGTGAGGTGAAGCTGTAGCCCATCAGGCGGATGCTCTCCCGGGCATCGTCCAGCGTGCGCAGCACGAGCTGCTGCGCACTGCCTTCCGGCGAAAATCCGACGTCCAGAGAGGGGGCTGCAAGAGCAGCGCCGGGGGATATGGAGAACCACATTGCTGTCGCCACGGCTGCTAAGTTCAGTTTCATTTCAGACTCCTTTTCAGTCCGGCAAGGGGGGGGGTAAATCAGCTGAAAAACCACGCGTCAACGCTCTCGTGCGTTATCGCCGCCTCACACCGGCAGATACAGACGTCGCCATAGCCACCGTCGTGAGAGGTTGCATACCGCGCAATCGCCCGGGCATCCTGCAGGTTTCTGACAGTCGCAACGAGCCGGTCACTCTGCAACTCCGTAATCCGCCAGTGACCGGCATCAGGCACAATGGCGGGCTCATAAACGAGGCTGGCCGTCCAGTCTCCCCGCCATGGCCAGCTCACGTAGCGCTGGCCCTCAAACTCCGTCTCACTGACGTGCAGCGCCTGCAGTTCCGCCTGCTCAGCAACCCGCCGGTCATCTTCGCGGATTTGCGCATGGTGTTCTCGCGACCACTTCAGCGCACTCAGCCAGGCCGGCTCACTGATTTCGCAGGCAATGCTGTTTATCGCATCAAACACCTCCGTGCTGTATGGACTCAGCGGTACGTCCTCGATGTCATCGTCGGTCACCACAAGAGCGGCCATAAGCAGAGCATGCTCCGCGTCATCGCACAGAAATCCCTTCAGCCGCATCATGGCCAGTGAAACCAGAAGGTTACTCTCGTGCCAGGCAAGAAGGTGCAGGATTTTCCAGGTGGAGTGGGCGATACTCATGGGCAGCCGCTCCCGCCCCACAACACCACGGACAGCTTGCAGGTGCTTCCTGAGGCCGCTGCAGCGGCTCTGATGGCTTGCAGACTTTGTTACGCTGTCAGGCCACCGGTGCCGGAACCAACCAGCGGCATCGCCATCGAGGCAAAACCCTGCTCATCGGCCAGCGCCAGCGCGGACGCCGTGCAGCGGGAAACGACAGCTTCCGTGCTGCGCCACAGCAGATTGAGCCCGGCCACGTGGATAAGGGGTTTATTGAGCAACCCGCCGGAGGTCAGGACGGCACTGCCCGGCCGGAGCCAGCCGTAACGAGCCAGTTCCCTGAAAGGTGCAGGCCCCGCCGCTTTCTGTATCTGGCCGGAAACACCCCCGGGCTGAAAAAACCAGCGCGGGAAAATATTCACATTCCAGGGATTTACAATGCAGGCAGCGTCCTGCGCCAGCAGATTGCCGGTGACAATATTCATAGGGGGCCTTAAGAGGGAGAGGCGGTGTCAGGAAGCTGAAGCAGAAAAAGAGGGCCCGGAGGGCCCTGCTAAACGGCTTAATCAGGGAACAGGATGACCCTGTACACGATTCTGTGTAAATGCCTTTTCTCAGAAGTGACCGTCCAGGCGGTCACCGAACTCGATAATAAA
>NZ_CBFFRL010000280.1:0-4745 GCF_965644215.1 Phytobacter sp. V69 | reverse complement strand
GGCAACCGTCTGTGGTGTTTGCAGAGCTAAGATTGGCGGCTTAGCGTTGCACTTCGGAGTTGAATCCGCCGACTACAAGGTCTCTAATATCAGGAAAGTGGTGAATAAGGACGATCATGAAGTTACCGTGACGCACCGCTCTGGTCGTCATCGTCGCGCCGAATAACCTGGGTATCCCCTCTCATGCCGCCCCGTCCGGGGTGGCATTGTTACTTATAAAATTCACCTCCTAAATCACGCGAACAAGAAGTATTTAACATATCTATGCTTTATACTGGCGCGCGCCGCAGTACCCCGCCGCGAGCACGCATTCGCGCCGGAATCGTCGACTTAGGAGTTGTAAGATGTATTCGAAGCATAATAAAAATCGTTCGCTGTATATTCCTTATGCCGGGCCAGTATTACTTGAGTTTCCGCTGCTCAATAAAGGCAGCGCATTTAGCGTGGAAGAAAGAAGCCACTTCAACCTGCTGGGGCTGTTGCCGGCCGTGGTGGAAACCATTGAAGAACAGGCTGAACGCGCCTGGTTGCAGTACCAGGGCTTTAAGAGCGATATCGACAAGCATATCTATCTGCGCAATATTCAGGACACCAACGAAACCCTTTTTTACCGTTTGGTCGAGAACCATCTCGACGAGATGATGCCGGTCATTTACACCCCGACCGTAGGTTGGGCGTGCGAACGTTTCTCTGAAATCTACCGTCGTGCGCGCGGCGTGTTTATCTCCTGGCAAGACCGCGGCAGCATGGATGATATCCTGCAAAACGTGCCGAACCACAACATCAAAGTGATTGTGGTCACCGACGGCGAACGTATTCTTGGCCTGGGCGACCAGGGTATCGGCGGGATGGGGATCCCGATCGGCAAACTCTCCCTTTATACCTCCTGCGGCGGTATCAGCCCGGCCTACACCCTGCCAGTCGTACTGGATGTGGGCACCAACAACCAGCAATTGCTCAACGATCCGCTGTATATGGGCTCGCGCCATCCGCGTATTACCGGCGACGACTACACCGCGTTTGTCGATGAATTCATTCAGGCGGTAAGACATCGCTGGCCGAACGTGCTGCTGCAATTCGAAGATTTCGCGCAGAAAAACGCGATGCCGCTGCTTAATCGCTACCGCGATGAAATCTGCTGCTTCAACGATGATATCCAGGGTACAGCGGCGGTGACGGTGGGTACGCTAATCGCCGCCAGCCGTGCGGCAGGCAGCCAGCTCAGCAACCAGAAAATTGTTTTCCTTGGCGCGGGCTCTGCCGGCTGCGGTATCGCCGAGCAGATCATCGCCCAGACCCAGCGTGAAGGGTTAAGCGAAGCCGATGCTCGCCAGAAAGTCTACATGGTCGACCGCTTTGGCCTGCTCACGGATCAGATGCCGAACCTGCTGTCGTTCCAGAACAAACTGGTGCAAAAGCGCGAAAATCTGCAGAACTGGGATGTGCAGTCCGAGGCACTTTCGCTGCTCGACGTCGTGCGCAATGTGAAGCCGGACATCCTGATTGGCGTTTCCGGCCAGCCGGGTCTGTTTACGGAAGAGATCATCCGTGAAATGCACAAGCATTGCCCGCGTCCGATCGTCATGCCGCTGTCAAACCCGACATCACGCGTGGAAGCCACACCGCAGGATATCATCAGTTGGACTGAGGGTATGGCGCTGGTCGCCACCGGCAGCCCGTTCGCACCGGTGACCTGGAATGAAAAAAACTGGCCTGTCGCTCAGTGCAACAACTCCTACATCTTCCCGGGAATTGGTCTGGGGGTGATTGCCTCTGGTGCGTCGCGTATTACCGACGACATGCTGATGTCAGCCAGTGAGACCCTGGCGAAGTACTCGCCTCTGGTGATTAACGGTGAAGGGCTGGTCTTGCCGGAGCTGAAAGATATCCATAGCGTTTCCCGCGCGATTGCCTTCGCTGTGGCGAAAGTCGCCCAACAGCAAGGCGTTGCGGTGAAAACCTCTGAAGAGGCGCTGTTGCAGGCGATCGACGACAACTTCTGGTTGCCGGAGTACCGCGACTACCGTCGTACTTCTATCTAATGACAAGCCCGGCGACGCGATGTTGCCGGGCTTTCTTTTCCGCATCAATAAAGTTTGTGCGGTGAATACAACCCGTAATGGGATGTTCTGAACGCATTCTGCGCTGCCTGTGATGGCAGCTCCGTCAGCAAGGTTACAAACTCCCGCCCCCACCACAGACAGTCATAACGATTCACCTTCTCCAGCAGTTTGCTGTGCCGACGCTTGCGTTCGCGCAGCGACATCGTGAGCGCCGAATGAATCGCCTCGCTGGTTTCACTGGCGTCATACGGATTAATCACAATCGCTTCGCTAAGCTGTTCTGCCGCGCCGGTAAATTCTGACAGGATCAGCACACCCGGATTGGCCGGATTTTGCGCGAGGATAAACTCTTTCGCGCTGAGACTCATCCCTTCGGAAAGCGGCGTAAACAGGGCGACCCGGGCTTTACTGTAGAGCGCGTAAATCAACGCCTGATGGCACAGCGAATTATGGATATAGTTCACCGGATACCATGAGAAATCACCATACTGGCCGTTGATTTCACCGCAGAAACGTTCAAGTCGTGCCTGTAAATCCGGTGAGAAGTGTGGATATTCCCGCGACGGATCGGAAATTTGCAGCAGGCTGATATCGCGAATGTATTGCGGATGCGTGTTGAGAAACGTACGCATCGCATCCAGCCGATAATGGATACCGCTAATATCGCTGATGACGTCATTGCTGATAATGATCGGCCGGTGATAATTCTGCACGGCGGGCAGCGTGGCCGGAGAATCATTCAGCATCTGCTTATTGATACCGCAGGGTAAAATTCGCAGCAACATCGTCTGACCGTTGATCTTCAGACAATTTTCGCCGATCCGTACCGCGCGGTAAAAACGCAGGACATAGGTAATAAAGTTATTCATATCGGCGCTGGACTGAAAACCAATAAGGTCATAACTAAAGAAGGCCCGCATTATCCAGTCATGCTCTGGTATCGCACGAAACATATCGCCTGGGGGGAATGGCTGATGGAGGAAAAAATCGCAGCGGTTGCGATACCCCTCCTCTTTCAACATTTTTCCTACAGGCAGTAAATGGTAGTCATGTACCCAAATCAGATCGTCATTATCAATAGAACGTGTAACCTGTTGCAGCCGATCCTGAAGGTACGATTTCCAGGTAATGAAATACTCTTTTTTATAGGCGGTAAGATCCGGACGGCTATGAAATACCGGCCACAAAACGTGATGAATATAGCCCTGATAGAAATTACTATATTCATTCGGCGATAATGGCCATGAATGCACCGTAAAACCCTGATGGATTTCATCCTGCCCGCCGGGACGCCGTTTACTGGTGTTTATTTCACCATCCCAGCCAAACCATATTCCAGGGTATTTTCTAAATATCTGCGCAATCGCAGCCAGTAGCGGATCGGTTATTTTCTCTGTGGTAGATGCACAGCGATTCGACAAAACTACCAGGCGAGACATCATTCACCTCAACGAATAACAGGATGATCTTTCATGCCGAAAGATGGGTCTCTTCAGCCGTCACAATGCCTTCGAAGTCGGTTAATTCGGCTAACCGGCTATGGATCCAGTGACGGGAAAAGTCAGCGCCCAGACTCTCTTTGAGATAATCGCATTGAGCAAATACATTAAGGGCGTCCTGCTGAAAAAGCGGTAGCGCCGGTGCGGTATCGAGTATCTCCGCCAGTTCCGCCTCATTGACCTGCTCCAGACCATACAGCATGCCGGTCAGTATCGTCGCCATCACCAGATACGGGTTGGCATCTGCCCCCGCCAGACGGTACTCAATACGCCGGTCCTCTTCACCTGAACAGGGTATCCGCAGCGCCGCCGAGCGTTTGTTAAAGCCCCAGGCATTGAAGATGGGCGTATCAAGGCGCTTGCGTAACCGTCTGAATCCATTGACACCGGGTGCCATGATGGCCAGAGAAGCTGGCATTAATCGCAGTAATCCGGCCAGACACAGACGGGTATCTCATTAAGCTCACCCTCTTCGGCGGCAAGGATATTCTCGCCATGGATATTGTTAAGGCTGAGATGAAAATGCAGGCCATTGCCCGCCAGTGCGGAAAAAGGTTTCGCCATAAAATTCGCCTGCAGGCCAAATTTTTCCGCCACAGCAGCGGTTAATTTTCGCAGTGCCAGCACGTTTTCGCACAGTGCGACCACATCGCGGGAATGGCGCAAATTGAGCTCGAACTGCCCCGGTTCGGCCTCACAAACAATACCGGACAACGGTATTGTTTGTGCCGTAGCCATGGCTTCCAGCTCTTCAATAAAAGCGGTGTTGGTGGCCGACAGCGATAAATGAAAACACCCTGCTTCTTGCTGCACTGGCTTTTGCGGATCGATGAGATAAAACTCAATTTCCGGCGCGATAACGGGGTATAAACCGTGATAATGAAATTTCGCCAGCACCTTTTCGAGAATATAACGTGGGTCGTCGTCAAACCCGTCGCCTTCGTTATTGCGCATGGTCAGCAGTAATTGTGCGTGATGCTGAGGATCCTGCGCACAGGGGCGTAATGTGCCGGCAACCGGCAGACACAAATTATCAGGTTCGTCTTCTGCATTGTTATTCTCACTTTGGCTAATTACTTTGCCTTTTCTGTCCATTGAATACACAGACGGCGGATTCAACTCCGAAGTGCAACGCTAAGCCGCCAATCTTAGCTCTGCAAACACCACAGACGGTTGCCTGAAT
>NZ_CBFFRL010000279.1:0-4773 GCF_965644215.1 Phytobacter sp. V69 | reverse complement strand
GCGGGCATCGTGAAAAGTCTATGTCAAAGAAAGGGTTATGTTCTCATAATTGACGATTAAATCGCACCTTCCTTAGCTCTGGCTCGTTATTGTTAAATGACCACCTCTACGCATCCGGGGGCAACATCCTCAACGATGCAGCGAGCGTTCAGGTCAATACGCCGATCATCATTAACGGTAACTATCACCAGAACGCAGCCGCAGCGCTGATACTTGGTGTAAGCGACAGTGCGACGGCTACGGGTGACAGCAGCAGCGATTCAGGTTACGGCAACCTGACCGTGAACGGCTCTGCCACCCTCGATCCGGGTACTCACATTTCTCTGGTCCGTACCGGCAACACTTATCAGTTCGCTCAGGGCCAGCGTTATGTCGTGATCAACGCCAACAGCGCGGATACACAGTACAACGCCAATACCCTGAACTATCAGGCTGTCGGTTATAACGGCGGCGTGAAAGGGACGGAATACAACGACGGCACCCACTCTGCGTTAGTTGTCTCTCTGGTTGAAGCCCCGGTTGTTGTCACTCCGACGCCAGTAACAACAGCGCCAGATACAACAACACCGGTTACCACACCAGAAACAACAGCTCCTGTCGTCACCACGCCGACCACCAAAAGCTGGGCAACCATTCCAAGCGCGGCCGCTGCGCTGGGCGGTCTGACGCGTTACTCAGGTATTTCACCGCAATTGCTGGAGCTGTATAACGCCTCTCTGGCCATTGACGGGAAAGCCGAAGCAAACCGCGTTGGCGAAGCACTGTCTTCCAGCCAGAACATCAGCGCCAGTACGGCAAACACCACTGCGGTGTCGAAAGCGATGAGCGTTGTGGGTAACCACATGAACATGGCGCGCAATCCGCAGACTGCCGGTATGAGCGGTGTGTCAACGGGTGATGCCTATGACAGCTGGACCGTCTGGGGCCAACCTTTCGGCGGTTTTGCCAATCAGGACAGCACCGAAGATGTCAGTGGCTATAAAGCGAAGTTTGGCGGCCTGCTGCTTGGCGCAGATCGCGAACTGGGCCAGAACTGGCGTGCAGGTGCGGCGCTGAACTACAGCAACACCTCCGTTCGTGGGCAGGATAACCTGACCGGCAACCGCTCCACCGCAGACAACTACGGCGTGATTGGTTACGCAGGCTACACCGGCAACCCGTGGTTCATGAACCTCTCGGCGGCGGTGAACCGTCAGAGCTACAACTCCACGCGTCAGGCTGATTTTACCGGCTTCTCCGGCACCGCTCACGGCAAGTTCAACGGCCAGTCCATGACCTTGCAGTCTGAGTTCGGTTATCCGTTCACCTTACCGGCGGAAGTGGTACTGACCCCGATGGCAACCTTCACGTATGGCTACCAGCATGTTGATGGTTACAAAGAGTCAGGCGGAAACGGGATGGCGCTGGATGTCGGCAGCTCACACTCACAGTCTGTCGTCAGTGACATCGGCGTTCGCGTAGAGAAAACCGTGGCGACTCGCCTGGGTAATCTGACCCCGTTCGCACAGGTGTCCTGGATTCACCAGTATGACGGCCGCCAGATGAGCAGCAATGCTGTCTACGGTGCCGATACTCTGGGCGAAACCAGCTTCACGACCAAAGGTGCGTCTCCGGTGAAAGACATGGCTGGCGTGGCCGTCGGCACCACCCTGTATAACAAACAGGGCCTGAGCCTCGACGCGCGCTACGACCTGCAGGCAGGCGATCGCTACCAGGCACACACATTCAGTTTGCTGTTACGTAAATCCTTCTGATAAACAGACAGTAAAGGGGCCGCAAGGCCCCTTTTTTTTTCGCTCCGTACTTACGTCTGGTAACGATCATTCCCCCGCCCTTGCTGGAGACAACCCAGGGCAACACCTATACTGCGGTCATGCTTTAACCACTCTTCTAAAGCCTATGACAACACAAACGCTGACCCGCCAGTGGCGTATACCTGGCGCCATTGTGTTAGGACTCTTGCTACTGGCTGCGGCCTTTACCCTGCACACGCACTGGAATGCCTTTATTCAGTGGTGTCTGGCAACGCAAATTACCCTGCACCGCTATCTGGTGATGTATCTGCTGCAACTGAACAACCATCAATACACCGGCGGGCTGTGGCTGCTGACCGGTTCGTTCTTTTATGGCGTGTTGCATGCAATTGGGCCGGGCCACGGGAAATTTATCGTCACGACCTACCTCAGCACCAATCAGGAGAGCCAAACTGCCGCCCGGGTGATCCCCTTCCTGGGCAGCCTGATGCAGGGCGTGAGCGCCATTCTGTTCGTCTTTATCCTCGCGGTAGGCTTTAACCTCGCATCCGGCGATCTCAGCGAAAGCCGCTGGTACGTCGAGAAAATCAGTGCGGTGATGATTGGCGGGTTTGGCGTCTGGCTCATCATCAAAGCGCTCAAAACCATCAAGCCGCAGAAAATGAAAATCACCGCCATGAAGCCGCTGCATCACCAGCATGCCGACGACTGCGGCTGCGGCCATCACGGGGTGGGGATCAGCACACAGGGCGACTGGAAAACGCGTCTGGGGGTGATTCTTGCCATCGGCGCGCGTCCCTGCAGCGGCGCCATCATGATTTTGCTGTTTTCGAACGCGCTGGGCATTGTGACCTGGGGGATCGCGGCGGTCATGACCATGGCGTTCGGTACCGCGCTGTCGATTATGGGCCTGTCGTTAGCGGTGCGTCATGCCCGCAACAGTACCGCCACTTTCTTTAGCCAGGAGAGTGGCAACATGCCGTGGCTGGTGCCGGCACTGAAAATCGCCGGAGGCCTGGCGCTGATTCTGTTCGCCGTGGTGCTGTTCCTGACCGTCATTCCGGTCAGCCCCAACGGCGACTACATCGCGGCAGGCTGCTGATTCACCCATAAAAAAGCCCGGTTTCACCGGGCTTTTTTTTACTCTTCAATCTTCGGATGCTGCATCACCAGCCGCGTGCGTTTGTCCTGTAGCTCAGCAATCTCTTTGTCGAGATCCTCGATTTTCTGTTCGATATTATCGTGGTGCTCGCGCAGGATTTCTTTCGCTTCCTGGATATCCGATGCCGCTGGCGTCGCCCCTTTCAGCGGACGGTTCGCCGTCTCCTTCATCGTAAGACCGGTAATCAGACCAATCACCGCAATCACCATCAGGTAATACGCTGGCATCATCAGATTCGAGGTACTTTCAACCAGCCAGGCAGCCAGCGTTGGCGTCAAACCGGCAACCAGCACCGAGATATTGAACGCGCTTGCCAGCGCACTGTAACGAATGTGCGTGGGGAACATCGCGGGCAGCGTCGATGCCATCACCCCGGTAAAGCAGTTGAGCACCACCGCCAGCATCAGCAGGCCCGCGAAAATCAGGCCAATCACATTACTGTTGATCAGAATGAACGCCGGGATAGCAACAATGAACAGCGCCACGCTGCCCAGCAGGACAAACGGACGACGGCCAAACCGGTCGCTCAGCAGGCCCATCACCGGCTGAACAAACAGCATACCGATCATAATGGCGATAATGATGAGCACGCCGTGGTCTTCAGAGTAATGAAGGTTATGCGACAGGTAGCTTGGCATGTAGGTCAGCAGCATGTAGTAGGTCACGTTGGTGGCAATCACCAGACCCACACAGACTAACAAAGCGCGCCAGTGTTTCGTCGCAATCTCTTTAAAGGAGACTTTCGGCCCTTCCTGCAAACCCTGACGGTCGCCCTGCTCCAGCTTATCAACATGCTGCTGGAACGCCGGTGTCTCTTCCAGCGCGTGGCGCAGGTAGAGCCCAATAATTCCCAGCGGCAGCGCCAGGAAGAACGGAATACGCCAGCCCCAGCTCAGGAAGCTCTCTTCACCCACAACAGTGGAGATCAATACAACGACACCCGCCCCCAGCACGAACCCGGCAATCGAGCCGAAATCCAGCCAGCTTCCCAGGAAACCGCGTCGACGGTCCGGGGAGTATTCCGCCACAAATATCGAGGCCCCGGTATATTCCCCGCCCACCGAGAACCCCTGCGCCATTTTACAGAGCAGAAGCAGAACCGGCGCCCAAATACCAATAGAGGCATACGAGGGAATAAGGCCAATACAGAATGTACTAACGGACATAATCACAATGGTGATCGCGAGGATTTTCTGTCGGCCGTATTTATCGCCGAGCATCCCGAAAAACAACCCGCCCAGCGGGCGAATCAGGAACGGGACAGAGAAGGTTGCCAGTGCGGCAATCATTTGCACGCTTGGGTTGGCATCGGGGAAAAACACTTTACCTAACGCGTAGGCTACAAACCCATATACACCAAAATCAAACCATTCCATCGCGTTACCGAGTGAAGCGGCGGTAATCGCTTTTCGCAGTTTGCCGTCATCAATGATGGTCACATCGCGCAGCGTAATAGGTTTAATTTTTTTCCTTTTTAACATGATGTCCTCTTTTGACTTTCGCCCTGAATCGCTCAATTCATTGCCATGACACTGTTGAGCGTATTAAGCCGTACATGTCGACTTACCTTGTTCAAGCGTAGCAGGTTTACTTACACCGGCTGGTTACAGCCTGTACAACCGAACCTGTTGACGCCTGGCAGGGCGTTGTTTAACCGCTTTTTACCCTAACAGGGTTTAAAAACGTGATCAACTTCACATAAATTTACCCTGTGATGACAAACACAATTTTGGTAATCCATATCTCTTTTTATCGGAACTGCGTTTTACTTAACAAGTAAAGAGCGAATTCAGATAATAAGTGCAACGCTCGGACATGATTGTGGAGAGTGTAGGAGGAAGGGTTAACTACCGATAA
>NZ_CBFFRL010000278.1:0-4788 GCF_965644215.1 Phytobacter sp. V69 | reverse complement strand
ACCGCATCGATGCTGACGTTATTTCCGGTATCATGATTGTATTTTTCGACCGTTTTTTTGAAACCATCGAGCCACGGCGACTGGTTGATAACGATTTTAACGTTGGCTGCATACGCGGTGGATAAAGCAGGTAGCGCCAGCATGGTTAATATCGCCGCACCGGAAATACGAAAAAAATGGTTTCTTGCCACAGGTTTTTACTCCCCAGGTTATAAGTCCGCGGATTCAAGTTCGAACTGCAACGCCAGGCTGTGTCCCGTAACTATTTTTTGTACAGTTCAGCATTGGTATGGCAGTGCAAAAAATTCTCTTAAGCTATAAAGAACGTCCGGAATATCTCAATACTCAACCAGAAATCACATTCCGGAAAAGATTCCTACTGAATCTTTTGGTATGCAGGGAGGTTAAGGGACGCAGCCTAAGCCGCCTGCCTTAGCTCTGCAAAAACCACTGAAGGCTGGCGGAAACCCGGACAGTCCATGCAGGGAAAGGAATCAGGGCTGTTTGGTCTGTCTGACCGTTCTGCATCGAGCTTGAAATGTATTGCCCATACGCAACATGTCATCTATCTGTAAATGGCAGGTGTAGCGGTATCTGGTGCAACTATTCAGTAATGCAGATGAAACTAACTTACGGAAATAATCGCTGTCTATAACGTAGATAGCATAACTTATGCACTGTATGAATATGTTGAAAAAAAGAGAGGTTAGTTATCTGTTTTAAATGAATATTTTATATTCACCGACCGTATATTCACACTATTGCAATGCTTAGTGAAATAATTGATTGACGGATTTAAGTTCGAAGTGCAACGCTAAGCGGTAATCCCCCCGAAAAACCGGCGTGTTCATAAGTAGAATTTTCTCGTCATCTGAATCGGGGAGATTTCTATGAAAAAATCACGTTTTACCGACAACCAGATCATGGCCATCCTGAACCAAGCCGAGGCCGGAACGTCGGTGGCTCAACTGTGCCGCGAGCATGGTATGAGCAATGCCAGTTTCTATAAGTGGCGCTCGCGCTTTGGCGGGATGGATGTCTCCATGATGACCCGCCTGAAAGGGCTCTGTCGCATTAACGGCGGCAGAGCCGCTGCCAATGCGCTTACAGATAGCGCTGATCTGCTCCGTGCTCCACTTCCAGCATAACCCTCTCTCAACGTAAAATGCCGTCTCAGGGCTGATAACGCGCTTCGCCGCCCGCCGTCGCCGGTCATCACTCAACCGCTGAGCCTCTTCTGCTGAATAACCGCCAGCAGTCCCGTTGCGCCTGACCTCCCGGGATACAGTGGACTTACTGACGCCAACACGCTTGCTGAGCTCCGTGAGGCTAATATCATCACCAAACAACAGGGCAATCTGGTATCGTATGCCTTCGGTTAACTGCCGATACTTCATGTTGCTCGCTCATCTGTGGTAGGAAGAACGGGATAACTTATCGGTAGTTAACCCTTCTTCCCACACTCTCCACAATCATGACCGAGCGTTGCACTTATTATCTGAATTCGCGGACAATAGCGTCCGATAAATGCCATTTTTCGATTAAAAATACACCGTTTTAAGGTTTTTTCTTTTTGCCTGATATATTTAAATATATCAGATAGTTACTTCAATGACGTACGTTTTCTTTCCGTTGTCCTTCAGACCCTTACCTTCAAACCCCAGCATAACTCCCGATATCGGTCATTGATGACTGTATTTAAGGCGAATTCTTAAAGCATTTTTTAATTTACATGCCACGCTTGTCTGTGAAGTCAGGACTTATAACCTTAACGAGGATTTTGTATGAAAAAGACAGCCATCGCATTCTCTGCATTTCTGCTGGTCACTCCAGTGCTCGCCACTACCACCCATGCTACTGACGAAACGGTCGCCACAGCAAACGAGAGCGCGAACACCGCAAAGGAGAAACTGCATCAGGCGCAGAATGAAGGTGAAGAGCTGAAACTGAAAGCAAAACATGCTGCGGAAGGAGAAAGCAACAGCACCGGCAGCAAAATCAGCGAAGGTACCCAGAAAGCCTGGCATAAAACCAAAGAGGGCACCGAAAAAGGCTGGGATGCAACCAAAGAAGGGGCTGAGAAGGGATGGAACAAAACCAAGGAAGGGGCTGAATCACTTAAAAAGAAAGTAACCGGATAACATAATTTACTGCCCGGAAGCCGCCGGCCGATACTGGCGGATGATTTTGCCTGCAGCAGGCTGGTGTGTATTTTGCGACATTACAGATGCAACTGCTCAGACGTCGGAAATTGCCGCTTCCTCAGATACCTGGCATTTATACGCTATTTTTACCGGTTCATGATTAAGTTATTCATCATGAACAATAACAGAGGTAATGAAAAATGGGATTATTAAGCTTTGTGAAAGAGGCGGGCGAGAAAATTCTGGATGCCGTTTCTGGCGGAAGTAAAGAAGATCAGGCTGAAAAGCTGAAAAAACATATTGGTAGTCTTAACCTTCCCGGAGCTGAAAACGTCAGTATTGCTGTGGCGGAAGATGGTAGCGCGACGGTAACAGGCGATGTTGGCTCACAGGAAGATAAGGAAAAAATTCTGGTGGCCGTAGGTAACGTGGCAGGGGTCGGGCAGGTCAATGACAGCGTTACTGTCACGCAGAGCGGAGCAGAAAGCCGCTATTACGCGGTGAAATCCGGTGACACCCTGAGCGCCATTGCGAAAGCAATGTATGGCACAGCCAGTGACTATCAGCGTATTTTTGAAGCCAATAAACCGATGCTGACTCATCCCGATAAAATCTATCCGGGGCAGGTGCTGATTATTCCTGCAGATAAGCAGTGAATCCGGGTGTATCAGCAATATTTTTAAGGAGTCTGTAATGGGATTATTAGATATAATTGGCAGCATGTCTGACGGGCAGCCAGGTAAAGCTGAACAGCTTCAGACGATCATGACCTGGATTGAGCAGCAGGGCGGGATTCAGGGCATTATGGAAAAATTCCACAATGGTGGCTTAGGTGAAATCGTCGAATCATGGATTAGCCAGCAGAGTAACATGCCGGTGAGCAGCGAGCAGCTCACCTCGGTATTCGGTTCGCCTGCACTTCAGGAGCTCGGGGCGAAACTGGGCATCGATTTGCAGACTGCCACGGCACTGATTTCTGAATACCTGCCAAAAATCGTCGATGGTCTCTCGCCACAGGGCGAAACGGCGGCTCAGGGTGATCTGGTTTCCGCAGGGCTTAATCTGCTGAAAGGTAAATTATTTGGTTAAAGGCCTGCCGTTAAAGCATTGCTCCTAAAAAAGTCGGGGCCTGAAGTGCCATCCCGGTTAGCTGGCCTGCAGTGCAGCTAACCGGAAATGGTCTGGAAACCGGTGGCGCGGCCCCCGCCCCACATTGACTCTATTCTGGGACGTGATCTGGTTCACGCCTGTGTCGGCTGCTACAAATACCCCAGCCGACACGGCTGGCTATGTAACAGGATGTGGCGACGTATAACAGTTTTTTACTTCATGAAATCACAGTCAGACGTCCACTTGACGAATTCAGCCTGATAGATACTTTTGTCGGAAGAGAGGAATTCTATATACCCCTCAACTGCATCACCTTCACTTCCGGGTTTGATGGTTGAGCGTAAGGCCGGCTGAAAAATTTTAGGTTTAATTCTAACCCTGTTGCCTTCATCAGTTGCATAAAAGCAGCCTTTGGCCAAATCGATGTTTTTTGTGCCGGTATTGATGATTGAGAGGTTAAACCGTTTCATGTACATCGGCTTTCCATTGTTTATCATAGTCCCTTGCTCACTGGTTTCACTTATCAAAAGATGAGTGAGCACGTCTTTATCCATATCTGTTGAATTTTGTCCGTAACTCACGGGGGCGAATGTGGAGAGCGTGCCTAGCAGCAGGGCTGAGGCCACCGCCTTTTTAAATGTCATAACTAACCTCAATCTTGGGTTCCATTTGTGAAAAAATAAGCATCCGTGTCTGGCATTAAATCAGGCCTCATTGATCCGGTGTCTGGCGAGAAGACGCACCACGGTGGAAGGATGAACACGGAACAGGCGGGCGGCATCAGCGCCCGTTTTCTGACCCGATGAGACAAGCGAGACAATCTCTTTTTGCTGCTGTGGCGTCAGTTTGGGCCTCCGTCCACCAATCCGACCATCCTGCCGGGCTGCAGCAAGTCCGTTCCTTGTCCGCTCACGAAGCATGGCACGTTCAAATTCAGCAAAGGAGCCGACGATCTGCATCATCATTCTTCCTGCCGGAGTGGATGTATCAATATTTTCGGTAATGCTGCAGAAATCAGCCCCCGTGTCTTCAATCTTCTCCAGCGTCACCAGTAAATCCTTCAGCGAGCGGGAAAGTCGGTCCAGTTTCCATACAATGACCTGATCACCTTTTCGTAGCTGCTGCAAAAGTCGCTGTAACTCGGGTCGATCCCATCTTCCGCCGGATGCTTTTTCCTCGAATATCAGTTCACACCCGGCTGACTTTAGTGCTGCTATCTGGGCCTGAGTATCCTGTTCCTGTGTCGAGACCCGCGCATAACCGATGAGCATGATTGCGATATCCTGTTGCCATTTGTTGTTATTTTGCAATATATTTTTGCAACTCACAAGGCCGCATCGTTATGCTGACAGGGGAGGGATTGCACAAACGAACGTTTTTGCATCGCGGTGAGTCGATGAAAAATTGACAGTTATCGCGGCAGCCCGACCACTCTTCAGAAAAAACCGGGAGCACTCGAACATTAGCGCCCTTACAGGGCGAGCGTCACCGCTTCGCGGTTCCGATGGTATTCATGATCGGCATACCGTTTTAT
>NZ_CBFFRL010000277.1:0-4804 GCF_965644215.1 Phytobacter sp. V69 | reverse complement strand
TCATGATAATAGGGCCTTCTGATTAGAAGGCCCTATTATCAATGATTTTTATCCTCGTGACGACACTATCTAATGATAAAAATAGCCTTCAACTGGCCGGTCCGACCAAAGAGATCATGAACACCGATCCGCTGGACGAAAAATGGCGCGCCTTCGGCATGCAGGTTACCGAGTGTAAAGGTAACGATATGGCCGACGTGGTGGCGACGCTGGAAGGGTTACAACCGGCCGGGAAACCGCACGTTGTGATTGCTTACACCACCAAAGGCGCTGGCGTCTCCTTTATTCAGGGACGTCCGGAATGGCACCACCGGGTGCCGAAAGGTGAAGAAGTTGAACTGGCGCTGGAGGAACTGAAAGATGAGTAATAGCGAACATCTCGCAACGGTGATGGTGAATGCGTTTATCGACGCCGTTGACCGGGGCGTAGACCTGGTGCCGGTTGTAGCGGACTCCACCTCGACGGCAAAAATCTCCCCATTTGTGAAGAAATTCCCCAGCCGCCTGGTGAACGTCGGTATCGCCGAGCAGACGCTGGTGGGTGCTGCCGCAGGGCTGGCTATTGGCGGTAAAGTCGCGGTGACCTGTAATGCCGCACCGTTTTTGATCTCGCAGGCCAACGAACAGATCAAAGTGGACATTTGCTACAACAACACCAACGTGAAGCTATTTGGCCTGAATTCCGGTGCCAGCTATGGCCCGCTGGCAAGCACGCACCACAGCATCGACGACATTTCCGTGCTGCGCGGTTTTGGCAACATTGAAATTTACGCCCCCTCCTGCCCGATCGAATGCCGCCAGATAATCGACTATGCGCTGGAACACGTCGGCCCGGTCTATATCCGCCTCGACGGTAAAGCGCTGCCGGAGATGCACGGTGGAGACTATCAGTTCAAACCGGGAGAAATTGACGTGCTGCGCGAAGGGAAAGACATCGCACTGGTGGCGATGGGATCGACAGTGCATGAAATTGTCGCCGCCGCCACACAACTGGCAGAACACGGTATTGAGGCCAGTGTTATCAGTGTACCGTCTATTCGCCCATGTAATACCTCGCAATTACTGGCCGCACTGAAAACCTGTAAAGCTGTCGTCAGCGTTGAAGAGCACAACGTCAACGGTGGCGTGGGCAGTCTGGTCGCCGAAGTCCTGGCGGAAGCCGGATGTGGCATCCCGCTGCGCCGCCTCGGTATTCCTGATGGCCAATATGCTATCGCCGCCGATCGCGCTTCCACCCGCGCCCGTCATGAAATTGACGCCGCTGGCGTGGTGAAAAATGCCCGTGCACTGCTGACACGGCAATAAAAATAATAAAGAACAACTTACTGGAGAGAGAGCAATGTCGCGAATTCCTCAACAACTGACCATGGCGGTTATCATCGGTAACCGTGGATTCTTCCCGAGCTACCTGGTGGCAGAAGCCCGTGAGCAGGATGTCGCCCTGTTTGGTCATCTCGGCATCAAAACCATTATGCTCGACGAAACCCAGACCGAGCTCGGCGGTGTTGAAACCCGCCAGGATGCCAAAACCTGCGCCGAACTCTTCCGCGCCCACCGTGATGAGATTCACGGCGTGGTCGTGCTTCTGCCGAACTTCGGTGATGAAAAAGCGGTGGCGGAAACCCTGCGCCTGTCCGGTTTGAACGTCCCCGTTCTGGTCCAGGCGGAGGAGGACAATCTGGATAAAATGGGGCTGGCAACGCGTCGCGACAGTTTCTGCGGCAAGATCTCCCTGTGCAACAACCTGCGCCAGTACGGTATCCCGTTCACCCTGACCACACAGCACGTTTGCGCCCTCAGCGGTGAGGTCTTCGAGCAGGACCTGAAACGTTTTGAACAAATCTGCCGCGTGGTAAGCAGCATGCGCGGCGTTCGCGTAGGGGCCATCGGTGCGCGTCCGGCCGGTTTCAACACCGTACGTTACTGCGAAAAACTGCTCGAGCGCCTGGGCATTGCGGTAGAAACCCTGGATCTGTCCGAAGTCTTTACCCGTATCAAACTGCTGCGCGATGACGATATCCGCGTGGATGAGAAACGCCGTCTGCTGATTGATAACGCCGATGCCAGCGGTATCGCCGCCGACAAACTGGTCACCATGGCGAAACTGTTTGTGGTAATCAGCGAATGGGTGATCGCTAACGATATCGACACCACCGCCATTCAGTGCTGGACCTCGTTGCAGGAAAACCTGGGCATTAACGTTTGCTCCATTATGAGCGTGATGTCCGGTCAGTTGATGCCGTCTGCCTGTGAAGTCGACGTGATGGGCGCGCTGTCCATGTATGCCCTAGCCAGCGCCAATATGAGCCCGGCCTCCATTGCCGACTGGAACAACAACTTTGGCGACGATCGTGACAAATGCGTGCTATTCCACTGCGGTAACTTTGCCGCCGCCAGCCTGGAAACACCGCATATGGGCACCGCAGACATCATCGGTACCACCGTGGGTAAAGAAAACACCTGTGGCGCAGTTCACGGTCGTCTGAAATCCGGCCCCCTCACCTATTTCCGTCTGAGCACCGACGATTTAACCGGTGAAATCAAAGCTTATGTGGGCGAAGGCAAATCCGTCGACGATCCGCTGGATACCGTCGGCTGTCGCGCGGTTATTCAGGTTCCGCATCTGGAAGAATTGCTGACCTATATCTGCCGTAACGGTTTTGAACACCACGTGGCAATGAACCATGCGGCCAGCGGTACTATCCTGCATGAAGCCTTCACGCGCTACCTCGGCGTTGATACTTACCTGCACCAGTAATGCAGTGCGCATGGGCCTGATGGAGAAATACCATGTCGAAATATATTGTTATCGCGCTTGATGAAGGGACAACCAACGCCAAAGCCGTCGCGCTGGATGCACAAGGCAACGTGGTGGCGAAAAGCTCGCGCCCGTTGACGATCCAGACACCCCGCGAGGGCTGGGTAGAGCAATCCGGCGAAGTGCTGCTGCAGGCGTCACTGGCGGTGATAAGCGAAGTGATTGCCCAGGTTGGCGCGGAGCGTGTGGCCGCACTGGCGGTCAGCAATCAGCGAGAAACCGCCATGGGTTGGTACCGTACAAGCGGGTTGCCGTTAGGCCCGGCCATTACCTGGCAATGTTCGCGTACGGCAGATTTTTGCCATACCCTGCGCGAGCAAGGCCAGGAAGGTAAAATTAAAGCGGTGACGGGTCTGCCCGTCGCTCCGCTGTTCTCTGCATCCAAAATGCGCTGGCTGTTAGGTTCCGTGCCCAATGGCCGGGCGCTGGCAGAACAAGGTGAGATTTGCCTGGGCACAATAGACTGCTGGCTGCTCTGGCACCTGACGGCAAGCGAGTCGTTTTGCTGCGACTACTCTAACGCCTCGCGGACACAGTTGCTAAACCTCAACACGGCCGACTGGGACGCGGAGATGCTGACGCTCTTCCAGATCCCGCGTCAGGCGTTGCCGGAAATTCGCCCCTCCAGCGGGTTATTTGGTCATACCAAAGGGCTGGATGCTATCCCGGACGGCATTCCGGTGATGGCGATGATCGGCGATTCGCACGCGGCCTTATTCGCCCACGGGCTCGGTGCGGCCGGGTGTGTGAAAGCGACATACGGCACCGGCTCCTCGGTGATGGCACCGGAGGTCTCCGCTCAGTGTGATGTGAAATCACTGGCAACCACCGTGGCCTGGCATGATGACGAGCGTCTGGTGTACGGGCTGGAAGGCAACATTCCCCATACCGGCGACGCGGTGGCGTGGATGGCGGAAAGTACGGGCTTAAGCGAGCTGCCGGAAGCGGAACTCGCCCAAGCCCTGAATACGCTGCCAGCCTCGGTGGAATCAACGCTTGGCGTCTATTTTGTTCCGGCACTCACGGGCCTCGGCGCCCCCTGGTGGGATGAAGATGCACGCGGTCTGATCCATGGCTTAAGCCGAGGAGTGAAGCGGGCGCATTTGGTTCGTGCCGCGCTGGAATCCATCACCTACCAGATTTCCGATGTGGTGGTGGCTATGCGCCGACACGGTGATTTCACCTTAAAAGCGCTGATGGTCGATGGCGGCCCCACCAAAAACGACTGGCTGATGCAGTATCAGGCGGATTTGCTGGGTTGCCCGGTAATGCGCAGCGATGTACCGGAGCTCTCGGCAATGGGGGCGGCACTGCTGGCACGTAAGGCACTGTTGCAGGTCGATACCGAGCAGCTTCGCCAGTATCTCCCCGAGCACGTGACGTTCACACCGGACGCGCAGCGCCACGGTAGATTGCAAAAGCGCTGGCATGACTGGCAAAGCGCAGTACAGCTTGCCCTCACGCAAAAAACGCAGGCAGGTTAAAAAGTTTGGGAGCGTGAGGTTCCAACCTGACAAGATGATTTGCGGGGATTGCTCCCCGCAAGTCAGCTACTCATGTCGTTGCCTCCGTGCAAAAAAGAGACTGACATCCAACTTGTTGAGGGTTGGAATGTAAGCCTCAGGTTGATAACACTATCTCCTGGGGCTTTCACCTTTCTGAACCCTGCACATGCCTGACTCAGAAAGCCTCAGGCATCCGCGAGAATGCTACCCGCTTACTTCCCTGCAGACGAATAAAACTGTATTTATATCCAGTTAAAATCAATTTTTCAGAAAACATAAAGACGCTGAAACCCACACCGCTTTTTCATCGTTTTTTGGCTCCATTTTTATAGCCAAATAATCTGGTTTATTCCTTTAGCGCATAAACAAAGACGAATTTAAACTTTAAGAAAAACCGGAAGCAGCCTAGATAGTGTCGTCACGAGGATAAAAATCATTGATAATAGGGCCTTCTAATCAGAAGGCCCTATTATCATGACTA
>NZ_CBFFRL010000276.1:0-4855 GCF_965644215.1 Phytobacter sp. V69 | reverse complement strand
GTTAGGGCGCGGCTGGTAAGAGAGCCTTATAGGCGCATCAGAAAAACCTCCGGCTATGCCGGAGGATATTTATTATGTCTTTTTCGCGGGAACGATGGTTTTGACTTCGCTTTCCAGCCAGCCGTCTTTCAGACGCGTCGTTAACGTATCGCCTGCTTTCACCTGCGTCGTTTTCTTCAGCACTTTGCCATCACCGGTGGTTGTGACGCTGTAGCCGCGCGCCAGCGTGGCCAGTGGGCTGACGGCTTCAAGATGGGTGATGGCGCTGCCAAAACGTTCACGCGTTGTGCTCATGCGGATTTGAATGGCCTGGGCCAGACGGAATTCCAGTTGCTGAACCCGCGTTTGCGCGCGGTGTAGCTGTGGCTGCGGGTTTTGTATGCTCAGGCGCTGAGTCAGACGTTGCTGACGGGTTGATGCCTGCTTAAGGCGATTCTCAATGGCAAAACGCATACGCTGCTGCAGGCGTTCAAGCACGTTTTGCTGACGCGCCAGTCGCAGTTGCGGGTGTTGCTGCTGCAGGCGATGGTTGAGCTGAGTAAAGCGACGCGTCCGGTTCGCCATAAAGAAATCCATCGCCATTTCCAGACGCTGCTGTGCGGACTGGATCTGGCGCAACAGTTCAGCCTGGTTACGGCTGACGATTTCCGCTGCGGCGGACGGGGTAGGGGCGCGTAAATCCGCCACGAAATCCGCGATAGTGACATCGGTTTCGTGGCCGACGGCGCTGACTACCGGAATGCGGCTGGCAAAAATGGCGCGCGCTACTCGTTCGTCGTTAAAGCTCCATAAATCTTCCAGCGAGCCACCGCCACGGCCTACAATCAGCACGTCACATTCCTGACGCGCGTTCGCCAGTTCAATGGCCCGCACAATTTGTCCCGGCGCATCGTCACCTTGTACCGCGGTGGGGTAAATGACCACTGGCAGGGAGGGATCGCGGCGTTTCAGAACGTGGAGAATGTCGTGCAGTGCGGCCCCGGTTTTCGAGGTGATCACGCCGATACAGTGGGCCGGTGTCGGCAACGCTTGTTTGAACTGCTGATCGAAAAGCCCTTCCGCTGACAGCGCCGCTTTCAGTTGCTCATATTTCTGCTGTAGCAGGCCTTCACCTGCGGGCTGCATGCTTTCAACGATTATCTGATAGTCGCCGCGCGGGTCATAGAGCGTAACGGAAGCGCGAACCAGAACCTGCTGACCATGCTGCGGACGGAAGGTCACGCGACGGTTGCTGTTGCGGAACATCGCACCGCGAACCTGCGCCGTGTCATCTTTCAGCGTGAAATACCAGTGGCCGGAGGAAGGCTGCGTGAAATTGGAGATTTCACCGGTGATCCAAACCTGGCCCATTTCGCGTTCCAGCAGGCTACGCACTGTTTGATTCAGTCGACTAACTGTAAAAATTGAGGGGCTTTGAAGAGATGACATGTGAGCTAGATCAAATTCTAAATCAGCAGGTTATTCAGTCGATAGTAACCCGCTCAGAGATGAGCGCAAGTATTTTTCGCAAAAAAATGTGGTAGCAATCGGTTACGCTCTGTATAATGCCACGGCAATATTTAACCACCCCCAGGTCAGAGATATTGCCCATGCTACGTATCGCTAAAGAAGCCCTGACGTTTGACGACGTCCTCCTCGTTCCCGCTCATTCAACCGTTCTGCCGAATACTGCCGATCTGAGCACTCAGCTCACGAAAACTATTCGTCTGAATATTCCGATGCTCTCCGCAGCAATGGACACCGTTACGGAAGCGCGCCTGGCAATCGCCCTGGCACAGGAAGGCGGCATTGGTTTTATCCACAAAAATATGTCCATCGAACGCCAGGCTGATGAAGTTCGTCGTGTGAAAAAACACGAGTCCGGCGTGGTTAAAGATCCTCAGACAGTCCTGCCAACCACCACCCTGCGCGAAGTGAAAGAACTGACCGAGCGTAACGGTTTTGCCGGTTACCCGGTGGTTGCCGAAGACAATTCGCTGGTCGGCATCATTACCGGTCGTGACGTTCGTTTTGTCACCGATCTGAATCAGCCTGTTAGCGTATACATGACCCCGAAAGAGCGTCTGGTCACCGTTCGCGAAGGCGAAGCGCGTGATGTTGTGTTCGCGAAAATGCACGAAAAACGCGTTGAGAAAGCGCTGGTTGTTGACGATAAGTTCCGTCTGCGCGGCATGATCACCGTAAAAGACTTCCAGAAAGCGGAACGTAAACCGAACGCCTGTAAAGATGAGCAAGGCCGTCTGCGCGTGGGTGCTGCGGTTGGCGCGGGTTCGGGCAACGAAGAGCGCGTTGATGCGCTGGTTGCGGCGGGCGTTGACGTTCTGCTGATTGACTCCTCTCACGGCCATTCCGAAGGCGTTCTGCAACGTATTCGTGAAACCCGTGCAAAATATCCGGACCTGCAAATCATCGGCGGTAACGTGGCAACAGGTGCTGGCGCACGTGCGCTGGCGGAAGCCGGTTGCAGCGCGGTGAAAGTCGGTATCGGCCCTGGTTCCATCTGTACTACCCGTATCGTTACCGGCGTAGGTGTACCGCAGATTACTGCCGTATCCGACGCGGTTGAAGCGCTGGAAGGCACCGGTATTCCGGTTATCGCCGACGGCGGTATCCGCTTCTCTGGCGACATCGCCAAAGCGATCGCAGCAGGTGCGGCGGCGGTGATGGTTGGCTCCATGCTGGCAGGTACCGAAGAATCCCCGGGTGAAATCGAACTCTACCAGGGCCGTTCCTATAAATCTTACCGCGGTATGGGTTCTCTGGGCGCGATGTCTAAAGGCTCCTCTGACCGTTACTTCCAGAGCGATAACGCCGCTGACAAACTGGTGCCGGAAGGTATCGAAGGTCGCGTGGCATACAAAGGTCGCCTGAAAGAGATCATTCACCAGCAAATGGGCGGCCTGCGTTCCTGTATGGGTCTGACCGGCTGTGGTACCATCGACCTGCTGCGCACTAAAGCGGAATTCGTGCGTATCAGCGGTGCGGGCATCCAGGAAAGCCACGTCCACGATGTGACCATCACCAAGGAATCCCCGAACTACCGTATGGGCTCCTGATAATTTCCACGCCCGGCTCTAAGCCGGGCGATTTTGTTTCACTTGCCTCGGAATTAGCGTCAATGACGGAAAACATTCATAAACATCGCATTCTTATCCTCGATTTCGGTTCTCAGTACACACAACTCGTTGCCCGCCGCGTGCGTGAGCTCGGTGTTTACTGTGAACTGTGGGCATGGGATGTCACCGAAGCACAGATTCGTGAATTCAACCCAAGCGGCATCATTCTTTCCGGCGGTCCGGAAAGCACCACCGAAGATAACAGCCCGCGCGCACCGCAGTACGTATTTGAAGCTGGTGTGCCGGTATTTGGCGTGTGCTACGGCATGCAGACCATGGCGATGCAGTTGGGTGGCCATGTAGAAGGTTCCAGCGAGCGTGAATTCGGCTATGCACAGGTTGAAGTTCTGACCGACAGCGCCCTGATTCGCGGTATCGAAGATTCCCTGACCGCAGACGGCAAACCGCTGCTGGATGTGTGGATGAGCCACGGCGATAAAGTGACGGCGATTCCGTCTGACTTCGTGACCGTTGCCAGCACCGAGACCTGCCCGTTTGCCATTATGGCTAACGAAGAAAAACGCTTCTACGGCGTGCAGTTCCACCCGGAAGTGACGCATACCCGTCAGGGCCTGCGCATGCTGGAGCGCTTCGTTATCGATATCTGCCAGTGCGAAGCCCTGTGGACGCCGGCGAAAATCATCGACGACGCTATCGAACGCATCCGTGCGCAGGTTGGCGACGATAAAGTGATCCTCGGCCTGTCCGGTGGCGTTGACTCCTCTGTGACCGCGATGCTGCTGCACCGTGCCATAGGTAAAAAACTGACCTGTATCTTCGTGGATAACGGCCTGCTGCGTCTGAATGAAGCCGAGCAGGTGATGGACATGTTCGGTGACCATTTCGGTCTCAATATTGTTCACGTCGAAGGCGAATCACGCTTTCTGAGCGAACTGGCGGGCGAGAACGATCCGGAAGCCAAACGCAAAATCATCGGTCGCGTGTTCGTTGAAATCTTCGACGAAGAAGCGCTGAAACTGGACGACGTGAAGTGGCTGGCGCAGGGTACGATTTACCCTGACGTAATTGAATCCGCCGCATCCGCCACCGGTAAAGCACACGTCATCAAATCTCACCACAACGTGGGCGGCCTGCCGAAAGAGATGAAGATGGGGCTGGTTGAACCGCTGCGTGAGCTGTTCAAAGACGAAGTGCGTAAAATTGGTCTGGAGCTGGGTCTGCCGTACAACATGCTGTACCGTCACCCGTTCCCGGGTCCGGGTTTGGGAGTGCGAGTACTGGGCGAAGTGAAAAAAGAGTACTGCGACCTGCTGCGTCGTGCCGACGCAATTTTCATCGAAGAGCTGCATAAAGCCGACCTGTACAACAAAGTCAGCCAGGCCTTCACCGTCTTCCTGCCGGTACGTTCCGTTGGCGTAATGGGCGATGGGCGTAAATACGATTGGGTTGTCTCCCTGCGTGCCGTTGAAACCATCGACTTTATGACCGCGCACTGGGCGCACCTGCCGTACGATTTCCTCGGCCGTGTTTCCAACCGCATCATCAACGAAGTGAACGGTATTTCTCGCGTGGTGTACGACATCAGCGGTAAGCCGCCAGCGACGATTGAGTGGGAATGATTTCCCGACCGACAACGTCTGGCACTAACAGGCACTAAACCATATTTAAGTCCGCGTAATTGCGGACTTTTTTTGTTTTTTAACTTAGATAGTGTCGTCACGAGGATAAAAATCATTGATAATAGGGCCTTCTAATCAGAAGGCCCTATTATCATGACT
>NZ_CBFFRL010000275.1:0-4898 GCF_965644215.1 Phytobacter sp. V69 | reverse complement strand
GCCTCATTTCTCGCTGCCGTCCAGATCAGATGCATCGCTCTCTGGGCTAAAATCTTGTGACGACACTATCTAATAAAAGTAAGAAATTTGCGTTAAGGAAAGACTTTTATCATGCACACACAGACAATTTTCGAATTAAGCCAGGAAGCAGAGAGGCTGTTGCAGCTCTCCCTGCACAATTTGCAGGCACTCAAAGCCCTGCCGATTGCAACGTTTGATGAGGCGGCTTCCGGCAAAGCAGATAACGCAAATGTACTGCCATTACATTTTAGTGCTCGCGGCATCGAAACGCAGCAAGCCACTCTGCACAACGAATTACGGAAAATCACCCGACTGGAGATGGTGTTAGCGATCGTCGGGACCATGAAAGCGGGTAAATCGACCACAATCAACGCGATTGTGGGGACTGAGGTTTTGCCTAATCGCAACCGTCCGATGACGGCGCTGCCGACATTGATTCGCCACACGCCGGGCCAGAAAGAGCCTGTGCTGCATTTCGCCCATGTCGGCCCCATCGATACCTTAACCCAGCAGCTTCAGATGCGGCTTTATACCTATGACCGCGAAAAGCTGGCGCAAAAGCTCGAAATCGATAAGGACATGAGTTCCCTGCTTGAACGCATCGCGCAGGGGGATGCATTCGATAAACATTATCTGGGCGCGCAGCCCATTTTTCATTGTTTAAAAAGCCTTAACGATTTGGTGCGCCTGTCCAAAGCGCTGGACGTGGATTTTCCCTTCTCAGCTTACGCCTCTGTAGAAAATATCCCGGTGATTGAAGTGGAGTTCGTCCACCTGGCGGGACTGGAAAACGACGTCGGTCAGCTGACATTACTGGATACTCCTGGGCCAAACGAAGCGGGACAGCCGCATCTGCAAAAGATGCTCAATGAGCAGCTGGCGCGTGCATCCGCAGTGCTGGCGGTGATGGATTACACCCAGCTTAAGTCGATCTCCGATGAAGAGGTGCGCCATGCGATTTCCGCCGTGGGGCGCTCTGTGCCGCTGTACGCACTGGTCAATAAATTCGACCAGAAAGACCGTAATAGCGATGACGAAGACCAGGTGCGGGCGCTGATCGCCGGAACCTTAATGAAAGGGTATATCAACCCGACTCAGATTTTCCCTGTCTCTTCGATGTGGGGATATCTGGCGAATCGCGCCCGTCATGAAATCAAATTGCAGGGGAAATTGCCCGATCCGGATGAGCAGCGTTGGGTGCAGGACTTTGCCGAAGCGGCGTTGGGCAGACGCTGGCGGATGACCGACCTGGACGATGTCGAGCATATTCATCATGCCGCCGACCTGCTGTGGGAAGATTCGCTGTTTGAGCAGCCTATCCGCAAGTTGCTGCATGCTGCACATGCTAATGCGTCGCTGTATGCCCTGCGTTCGGCGTCGCATAAGCTGCTCAATTACGCCCAGAGCGCCCGGGAATATCTCGATTTCCGCTATCAGGGCCTGACGGTGGCGTTTGAAAACCTTGAGCACAATATTTCGCGTCTGGAAGACGATATGACGCTGCTGAAAAATTGCCAGGAGAGCGTCAGCGACGAAATTGATCATGAGGTGGATGAGGCGCTGGCAGCGGCGGATGTATTCATTCAGAACCAGCAGCTGGAAATTATCGAATCCATTAATACCTGGTTCCGCGATGGCAAGATGATGGAAATGGCCAGCGAAAGCCAGGCCGATATGCGCCTTGATGCTGAGTTTTCTCCCGGACAACTGGTGCTGGAAGATGAAGGCCAGGCGCAGATCGTTCTGAGCAAAATGCGCTCCTCCTGCGAGGCGATTTTTGTTAACGCCCAGGAGAAAATCAGCCGCGAGCTGGCGATGCGTTTTGATCAGCTGGAAAATACCCTGACTCGCTCACTCAACGACGCGATGCGCCCGATTGAGATGCGAATCAAAGAAGAGCTCAGCCATGCCGGATTCCGGGCGCGCATCAGTTTTCCGGCCTTCCAGACCAGTGCGCTCAATTTCAATACCCGCCAGCTTTTTACTAACGCAATAGCCCCGGAAGATACCCCGGCAGGGCAGGCACCGCGCGGCGGAAGCGTACGTGAAACGGTCTCTCGTTGGTTAAATTACCCAAGCTGGGGATGGGATGATTACGTTGTTACCCGTACGCGCTATGTGATTGATGTGACGTCGTTGCACAACAAGCTAATTCAGCATGTTGCTAATTTTTGTGAACAAATTCGTAAAGCTTTGGCCGCCCAGGTCGATGTTTCTGTTACGGCAGGGATGGCAACTTTCTTTGCCGAGTTCTCGCTTAGCCTGGCGGGACTACAAGAGAGTTTGCGTGACAGTCTGGCGATCCGTCAGCAAAACGAATCGTCAGTGTTAGCATTGCGGCAGCACCTGCGACACTGCATCAAGACAGCCAACTGGATTCAGGAAGACGCACGTCTGTTACGCGATGATATACAAACACTATTCGCAGCAGAGTGATTATGAAAAACCGACTACTGGAAGGGCCTGGGCGAACGCTTGAGTGCATTCATCCGAAATTCATTGTGGATTTAGTGCAGGGTGCTGATGCGCCTCGCCAGAGTCAGATTGTGCCCCAACAGCAGTTGTTTCGTGAAAGATTGACCCAGGAAGTGATGGCGCAAACCCAATTGCGCCCGTGGGCGATGTCCGGCGTACTTAATGAGAATGACAGCTTACGTCTGGGGCTGGCGGAAAAGCTGGCCAGCATGCTCGATCCTGGTCACCTGGCGCTGACGCGCATCACTCAGCGGCTGGTCTCTTTACAGCAGGCCGAACAGCGCCGCCTCGCCAATAACACGCAGAACAATCAGCAGCAGTACGATGAACTGATCGAGCACTTTAGCCAGCGTGCGAGCTGGAAAGAGAAGGCGCTCGGCCAGCGAGGCTTAACCGTGCAGGCAGGGAATCATAGCGAACAAATTTTTACCCGCTGGCGGGCCGGTAATTACAACGGCTGGTCGATGGCGGGCCGCTGCTATGTTGCGCTGGAAGAGTTGCGTTGGGGGGCTTTTGGCGATGCCTGCCGCCTGGCGAGCAGCGAGGTGGCCTCCATGCTGAAAGATAATCTGCGCGCGATGGCCTCCGATTTTCTGGCTCAGGGTATTAACGCTGCGCCTGCCACACGGCATTTTTATCACCAGTGGCTGACAACCCCCGCAACACCGGGCCTGATGGATTATAAAGATCTGCTGGGCTGGCTTGGCGACTGGTGCGATGCGGAGCGCCATCCTATTTGCTGGTCAGTGACCCAAAGCTGGCAGACGGTGGCGTTAGGGATGCCAAGACTGTGTTCGGCGTCGCGCTTAGCCAGCGCCATGGTGGATGAGATTTTCGGCGAGTAAAAAGATATGCCCTGCAATTAACCAATGTTGATGGCTAATTGCAGGACGTAGCTACAAATCTGCAAAGAGAAGCCCCCGGCGTGGCGTTCGTCGGGGGCTTTTTTATTTAGTGGTTAAGCGATGCGGCGGGTTTCTCTGCCGCTTTGACAGGCTCAGGCACTTCGCCGAACCGTCTGGCGTACAGTGCGGTGATGATCGGCACCAGGATCGCCGTCACAATCACACTTGCCGCCACCAGTGCTGTTGCAGAGGCCGCAACCGGCTCAAACGCGGGGTTGATCTGCGCGATGATTACCGGGTTTGCTACTGCCGCCCCTGCCGCAGAGGATGCGGCGACACCTGCTGTACCATTACCGCCGCCAATTACCCTGTCGGCAATGATCAGCGGAATACCGGTGATGATGATAACCGCGATACCCAGCACAATACCCAGCAGGCCGGTGTCGAGGATCACTTTCAGGTTGATGGTATTACCCAGCGCGAAGCCGAAGAACGGAATCAGTACCGGCGTGGCTTTACTAAAGAAAGAACGCAGGTCGTGGTCGAGGTTGCCCAGCGCAAAGCCAATCAGAAACGGCAGTACGGCACCGATAAAGTGATGCGGCTCGAAAGAGGCCTGGCCAGCAGAACCCAGAATGACCATGGTCATCAGCGGGCCGGATTCCAGCGACATCAGGACGAATGCCCCCGACTCTTCTTTGGTGCCGTACTGATTCATCAGGCTGGCGTACAGGCCGCCGTTGGTCATATCCATCGCGGAAACGATCGCCAGCACCGAGAGCCCGGCGAAGAAGCCTGTCTGGATGCCGCCTTCCGGGATGAAGGTCGCGGCGATCATCGCCACCAGCCAGGCCACGGCGATTTTGGTCAGCACCAGAGTGCCGGATTTGCGTAATACGGTACCGGTGGCGCGCAGGTCAATTGACGCGCCGATACAGAAGAACCAAACGGCGAGAATAGGGACGGTACCCGTGATCATGCCTTTGGTAAACGACCCGAAATAAGCGCCGGTATCCGGTGCCAGCGTATTTAAAATTGCCCCAAGCAGCAAAGGTATTAGCATCATCCCACCAGGGATGCGTTCAATGGTGGCTTTGATTTTCATTATGAATCCTCATATCTCATCATGTGAAATGACCGAGAAAATAAAAAACACGCTATTCAATGAGTTAAACCTTCCTGGTTTTAATTTGTTCAATGCCCGGAGCAGTGTTAATCCTTTCCGGGTGCACCGTCGCTGTCCTTATCTGTTTTGTGTCTGGGCGTATGATGCGATCATTGGAATATTGATTCAATTAAAATAAAACAGTGTTCTAGTTATCTTCATCACATATTCCGCGTAAAGATTTCTATGTGAATATTTAAATAACTTTGCGTTACGGAATTTTTGAAAAAAGTATACGGCTAGCAGAATAATAATAACGGGGGGTATAGCGTATCTGTATGAATTGAAACTGCGGTGACTTTATAAGCTAAGAACACACTTGGCGGATTCAACTCCGAAGTGCAACGCTAAGCCGCCAATCTTAGCTCTGCAAACACCACAGACGGTTGCCT
>NZ_CBFFRL010000274.1:0-4925 GCF_965644215.1 Phytobacter sp. V69 | reverse complement strand
GCGGGCATCGTGAAAAGTCTATGTCAAAGAAAGGGTTATGTTCTCATAATTGACGATTAAATCGCACCTTCCTTAGAGGGCGCCCATTCTGGTGATACGCGATGGTGTTAGTTTCCAGATAAGTCAGCAGTGACTGGTTACCGGCGCTGGAAACGATGGTACTGGCCAGCAGTGAGAACTGTTCCGGCGGGATCAGCAAATCAGTCGGCACCATGGAGTAAGCGGAGTTCGCCCACGCTGCACTCAACCCGGCATTAATGCTGTTACGGATTTCGTCAGCAGTTGAGGTCGCCCAGGTCTTGGCGGCGTTGGTCGGCGTTACCTGAGTCAGGTTCAGAAGGCCTTTAACGTTCAGACCAGAATCACCTGTGTACACCTGCTCGTCAGTGTCCATGTTCCATTTCAGTTGCATGCCGTCGTACTTCTGGGTGTCGATTGGTCGCCCGACCTGTGCGGCAGCCTGCAATTCCGGCACGGTCCAGCCAAGCTCCATCCCCCATAATGTGAGAGGGAAGCCCGTTTTTACGATATCGACGTTTACTCCAGCCAGCGCGGTCGGGATTTTACTCAGCCAGTTTTTGCCGTTGGCATTCGGCGTACCAGCTGCAGCAAAGATGGTGTTGGTGAATGAACTGATTTCGTCAGCAATAGAAACGTCTTCGCGCAACTGGATATCGCGCGACCAGGTGAAATTCACCAGCGGCAGATTCAGTGTCTGATCGAGACGCTCCAACTCATGGACAAGAAAGGCACCAGTGCCGTCGACTGTTGCCTGGTCAAATGTCATTGGCATTTGCGATTTCCTTAAATATTGAAGGCCAGCTCAATGTTGCCGCTGGTATCGCCAGGGCCATTGAAGTAAGCGTTAGTGATCTGGACGGTATTCGAACCATCAGCAGCGGGGAGAAACGCGCCGAGAGGGCTGGAAGCGGACGGAGAAGCCACGCGCATGTAAACCGGGCCGTGCAATGCAACGCTGGATGCGTCAGCACCGATGTTTACCGTGACATAGCCGCGAACCAGGCAATCCCCGGTAAAGTTTTTACCGCTACCTACCTGCTGGACTTTGTCCGGCTGGCTTGCTGTCGGATATGGGCGAACATAAATACCCACCAGCACTGCTGCTGTATCATCCGCAGCGATAGGAACAAATTTTCCGGAGGAAATCTTGCCACCCAGGCCGTAAGCTGAAAAAAGGTTTGTCGAGTCCAGCAGTTGAGGTTCAACCGTCAGATCCTGCGGGCGAGAGATCGACCCGGCGATGCCCGCAGGCATCCGGTAAAGAAATGTGTTACCCATTGGTTAACCTCGTTTAGACCAGAATTCCTGCGCGGCCTGATTCATGCCGGCAATGGTTTTAACAGTGGTGGCAGTCTGCGTTTGCAGGCTGTCGTTGGTTTTGACGTTGCGGTTTTTAGCCAGCTCAGAGACGGCAGTAAACGCCATATCTACAGTGGCTTTTTTCAGTTTGGAAAGGTCGGCATCACCTACGACGGAGCGCACCAGAGATTGATCCGCAGATGCGAGAACCTGGCGCTTGAACGCTGTCGGTTTCGCTTTCTCGGGCAACTGGATGCCGGGTTGAATGAGGTCAGCACGGTAAGCGGCATCGCCAGTCACCTTACCTTCCTCCTCTTTCTTCTCCTCCTCATCCTCATCACCAGTGCCAGCATATGCCGTAGCTGCCGGGGTGAGTTTGGCGACTGCTTCAATCAGCGCTTTACCCCATGCAGGGATTTCTTCTTGCTCATCGCCAGTGCCTTGCAATGCCGGACCAGGAAGCGGATTTTGCGGGGAAAGATTGATGACCACACCGCCAGGCGTCATAGAAGATGTCACGTCGTCATCCCCGGTCACGGTGTCAGGCGGGTTTTAAAGAAATATTTCATTCCTCCACCGCCTTGGTTGATTTAATGAATTCGCGTAGCAGGTGTTTGATTTGCCTTGCGCTGCCACGTCCACAGATGCAACACCGACGCTTATCCTCTACGCGCTGGTAGATTGCTGAAATGCCGTTGTAGATGGCGGTTATCTTCTCGATGTCGCCATTCTTCTGTTTGAGAAAATAGATGCTCTTTTTCATGGGCTACCTGCTGAATGGCGGGCAATAAAAAAAGGCCGCTCAGTGGCGACCTTCTGATATGGATAATTGTTCAAAATCACGGACTATTTAACATAATGACTCTTAACCGCACCGGCGATGTAATAGCAAAGTTGTAATGTCCGCTTTGGGCTAAGTTAAGATGTCCGTCATGTAGACTCACCATCGAGGGATTCTGATGACGGCTCATGCAGCGGAGTTTTTTACTTTGGATGAAGTTAACCGACTTAAAATCATTCAGGATGTTGTCGACCGGCGCCTGACAACGCAGATGGCCGCGCAGCGTCTGGGTCTCTCCGATCGTCAGTGCCGGCGTCTTCTGTCGCGTTATCGTGAACATGGCCCGCTTGCTATGGCTGACCGTCGTCGTGGAAAACCCAGCAATAACCAGCTCCCTGCAGGTCTTGCCCGGTATGCACTCAACATAATCCGCGAGCGCTATACCGACTTTGGGCCGACGCTGGCGTGTGAGAAACTCGCAGAACTGCACGATGTCCATCTTTCCAAAGAAACTGTCCGGTCGCTAATGGTTAAAGCTGGTCTCTGGATCCCCCGCAAACAACGAGCACCAAAGATTCAACAGCCACGCTATCGTCGCGCCTGTTGTGGTGAGTTGATCCAGATTGATGGTTGCGACCATCACTGGTTCGAGAACCGTGCACCCGCCTGTACTGCGCTGGTCTATGTTGACGATGCAACGAGCCGGCTGATGCAGCTTCGTTTTGTGAAATCGGAATCGACATTCACTTATTTTGAGGCCACCCGGGGCTACCTGGAAAAGCATGGCAAGCCACTTGCTTTGTATAGCGACAAAGCCAGTGTCTTCAGAATCAACAATAAAAATGCCACCGGTGGCGATGGTTATACCCAGTTTGGCCGTGCGATGTACGAACTGAACATCCAGACTATCTGCGCCAATACCAGCTCAGCCAAAGGCCGTGTGGAACGCGCTCATCTCACTCTTCAGGATCGCCTGGTAAAGGAACTCAGGCTCAGGGGCATTTCTTCTGTGGACGCAGCCAATGATTATGCCGATGAGTTCATGGCAGATTATAACCAGCGGTTTGCCAAAGCGCCCCGGCATGACTTTGATGTGCATCGGCCGCTTGAAAATGATGATGATCTGGCAGCTTTTTTCACATGGCGGGAACCGCGCCGTGTTTCAAAATCCCTGACGGTACAGTATGACAAAGTACTCTATCTGATTGAAGATAATGAGTTAAGCCGCAGATCTATTGGGAAGTACATTGAGGTCTGGCATTACCCGGATGGCCGGAAAGAACTCCGGCTAAACGGAGTCGTCCTTCCCTACTCCACTTATGATCGTCTTCAGGAAATTGACCAGGGTGCTATCGTGGACAACAAGCGCCTCGGGCGGACACTTGAGTTTATTAAGCTGGTTCAGGACAAACGCGACAATAATCGTTCACAAGCCCTCCCTGCCGGAGATGGTCCCTCGCGGCGTCGCAGAAAACCAACTGAGAAGAAATCCCAGCGCTCTCTGAACGGAGACGATATGCTCGATGCGTTGAAGGCATTGCAATCACGTACTGATGAAATTTTTGGCAAAAGAAAATGACTGCAATGATATGATATAAAAGGAAAACCATGGGAAACCACGGGAAAGTTCGGGTGCCATCGAACCATTTCGCGGCTACCTTAACCGCTAAAAATTCCATATCACCAAAAATTGCTTCAACTAATCTATTTAAAAATGGAACTGCTATATGTATATGAATGGTCAAGAAGCTGAACAGAAAAAAATTGAATATATACAATTACTAGATAGAAATGAAGTTGAGCAGGTTTATCAAAATTATTTAGAAGAAAATACCATGTTTATCCCAAGGGAATTTGAACAAAACCATGGGATTCATTGTTGTACTGTATTTAGAAAGCTACCACTATCTAGCGATTACAAACCAGATTTCGTATATCTAGCAAAAAGTTCAGATAATTGGAATGTGGTATTTATTGAAATAGAAAAACCATCCTCTAAATATTTTAAAGATAAATCCACAGACTTTCATGCAGATTTCAATATGGCTCTACAGCAGATAAATACATGGAGAGCATGGATTGATGAAGAGTCAAATAGAAATCACTTTAAAAATAATACCCTGCAAGGTTTCATTGAACCTGTTCGCATGGCAAGAAATCCTCTTAATTTCAAATATGTATTGGTCCATGGTCGCAGATCTGAATATGAAGGTAATCCGTTAAAAACCTCATTAATAAGAGGCCAGCAACGGGATGATTTCTCAATAATATCATTTGACAGCTTGGCTGAAAATATCGAAAGAAAGTACCCTTTATATGTTGCAGTAAAAAAGAATAGTCGCTATGAATTGATATCAAAAAAATTTGTTAATGAAGAAATGTTCTCATGGATAAATACGGACTTACTAGCTATATCACAAGAAATACACGATGATGCGATGGATAAATCAAGTAGTTGGTACACTTATACAATAAAGGATGGAGAAAGAGTTAAAGTCATGGATGATGTGCTCCAAAAAATAAAAATAATATAAAACGTGGCGCATAATGACGTCATGCTAAAAAGGCTGCTGCGGGATTCAGTTTCCGCAGCGGACTTTTCAACTTTGCTGGCGTTCGGACATCTGAACTTAGCTTTGACAGGACTCGATTAAAATGTCCCGTCAATGCCGTAAAAGTCGCAGTTTAACTGGCGAAATTAGTTATTTTATCGAAACAACATTTTTGCAACATTTAGCCAGTATTACAGTTGGCGGATTCAACTCCGAAGTGCAACGCTAAGCCGCCAATCTTAGCTCTGCAAACACCACAGACGGTTGCCTGA
>NZ_CBFFRL010000273.1:0-4926 GCF_965644215.1 Phytobacter sp. V69 | reverse complement strand
AAGACTCTCAGAGTCTGGACTGAGTACGCCCCTATGGGGCGTTATCAATGCCACCTGCTATGCAGGTGGTTTTTTACCTGCCTGCCACCCTTTGTATCCGCTCAACTTTTCCCCTGCGACAGAGAATTGCCTTTTCTCAAATCGCGAAAACCCCGCGTTTTTATGCCTTACTCTGCCCATTAGACCGACTTGACTCTGGCATTATGTCATCAAACATCTACCCGTGGATTTGAGCCGTGGCAGACGATAGCGACGACAAAACAGAAGCCCCTACACCCCACCGAAAAGAGAAGGCCCGTGAGGAAGGGCAAGTTCCCCGATCGAAAGAGCTGACATCGATACTGATGCTCTTTGTTGGGGTGGGCGTGCTCTGGATGGGGGGGGATGCGTTTGCCCGCAAACTGTCGGGGATTATGTCGTCTGGCTTACGTTTTGATCATGCCATCATCAATGACCAAAAACTGATTCTTGGGCATCTTATTGAATTGCTCAAAAATGCTGTGCTGGCGCTATTGCCGCTGGTGACAGGCGTGGTGCTGTTAGCGCTCTCGGCACCGCCGGTGCTGGGTGGGCTGGTATTAAGCGGCAAATCGATACAGTTTAATTTTTCCAAGATTAACCCGTTAAGTGGCCTCAAGCGTCTGTTTTCAGCGCAGGTTGTGGCGGAACTAGTCAAGGCAGTAATGAAAACGGCCCTGATGGGCAGCGTGGCCGCGTTTTATCTCTGGCACAAATGGCCGGAGATTATGCGTCTGATGATGGAAGCGCCGGTCACGGCAATGGCCAGCGCGCTGAATCTGGCCGGTATGTGCTGCCTGCTGGTGGTGCTGTCGATAATCCCGATGGTGGGTTTCGACATCTTCTGGCAGATCTACAGCCACCTGAAAAAATTGCGCATGTCCAAACAGGATATTCGTGACGAATTTAAACAGCAGGAAGGTGACCCGCACGTTAAGGGGCGTATCCGCCAGCTGCAGCGTGCCGCAGCGCGTCGTCGAATGATGGCCGATGTACCAAAAGCCGATGTGATTGTGACGAACCCGACGCACTATTCCGTCGCACTGCAATATGACGAGAATAAAATGAGTGCGCCAAAAGTGATTGCGAAGGGGTCTGGTTTGATTGCGCTGCGCATTCGTGAAATTGGCAGCGAAAACCGTATCCCAGTACTTGAAGCGCCGCCGTTGGCGCGTGCTCTGTACCGCCATGCTGAGATTGGTCAGCAGATCCCAGGCCAGCTTTATGCGGCCGTGGCCGAAGTGCTGGCCTGGGTATGGCAATTGAAACGCTGGAATCTGGCCGGAGGTAAACGTCCGGTCAGACCTGAAAATCTCCCAGTGCCAGAGTCGCTGGATTTTATGAACGAGAAGGACACTGATGGCTAATCTGGTGGCAATGTTGCGTCTGCCTGGCAACCTGAAATCAACACAATGGCAAATTCTGGCCGGTCCGGTCTTGATTTTGCTGATTCTGTCGATGATGGTTTTGCCGTTGCCGGCATTCGTGCTCGACCTGCTTTTTACCTTCAACATTGCGCTCTCGATTATGGTGCTGCTGGTGGCGATGTTCACCCAGAAAACCCTCGAGTTCGCGGCATTTCCAACCGTGCTGCTGTTTACCACGCTGATGCGGCTGGCGCTGAACGTAGCCTCTACCCGTATCATTCTGCTTGAAGGCCATACCGGCACAGCGGCGGCGGGGCGGGTGGTTGAAGCCTTTGGTCACTTCCTTGTTGGCGGTAACTTTGCCATCGGCATCGTGGTGTTCATCATCCTCGTGATCATCAACTTTATGGTTATCACCAAAGGTGCGGGGCGTATTGCGGAGGTCGGTGCGCGCTTCGTGCTCGACGGGATGCCCGGTAAACAGATGGCGATCGACGCCGACCTTAACGCCGGTCTTATCGGTGAAGATGAGGCAAAACGCCGCCGTTCTGATGTAACCCAGGAAGCGGACTTCTACGGCTCGATGGACGGTGCGAGTAAATTCGTCCGTGGTGACGCCGTTGCGGGCATCCTGATCATGGTTATCAACATCGTTGGTGGCCTGCTGGTGGGGGTATTGCAGCACGGCCTGTCGATGGGCGATGCAGCGCAAAGTTACACCCTACTGACCATCGGTGACGGCCTGGTGGCTCAGATCCCGGCGCTGGTTATTTCTACCGCAGCCGGTGTTATCGTGACCCGCGTGGCAAACGATGAAGACGTTGGCCAGCAGATGGTCAGCCAACTGTTTACCAATCCACGCGTGATGGTACTCAGTGCCGCAGTGCTTGGCCTGTTTGGCCTGGTTCCGGGCATGCCGAACTTTGTGTTCCTGCTCTTTACCGTTGGCCTGCTTTCACTGGCCTGGTGGCTGCGCGGCAGACAAGAGAAGGCTCCGGCGGAAGTGGCGCCTGTCAAAATGCCGGAAAACAGTCAGGCGGTGGAAGCCACCTGGAATGATGTCCAACTGGAAGATTCGCTGGGGATGGAAGTGGGCTATCGCCTGATCCCGATGGTGGATTTCCAGCAGGATGGTGAACTGCTGGGCCGTATTCGCAGTATTCGTAAGAAATTCGCGCAGGATATGGGCTTCCTGCCACCGGTGGTGCATATCCGTGACAACATGGATCTGCCGCCTGCGCGCTACCGTATCCTGATGAAAGGGGTTGAGATGGGCAGCGGTGATGCTTATCCGGGACGCTGGCTGGCGATTAACCCGGGTACGGCGGCAGGTTCGTTGCCTGGCGAACAGACCGTTGACCCGGCCTTTGGTCTCGCGGCTATCTGGATCGAAAGCGCGCTCAAAGAGCAGGCGCAAATCCAGGGCTTCACCGTAGTGGAAGCCAGTACCGTGGTGGCAACCCACCTGAACCACCTGATTGGCCAGTTTGCGCCGGAACTGTTTGGTCGCCAGGAAGCGCAGCAACTGCTTGACCGCGTGACCCAGGAAATGCCGAAACTGACCGAAGACCTGGTGCCGGGCGTTGTCACGTTGACGACGCTGCACAAAGTACTGCAAAACCTGCTGGCAGAAAAAGTGCCTATTCGCGATATGCGTACCATTCTGGAGACGCTGGCAGAACACGCACCGCTGCAAACCGATCCGTACGAACTGACCACGGTAGTCCGAGTGGCGCTGGGCCGTGCGATTACCCAACAGTGGTTCCCTGGCAGTGGCGAAGTGCAGGTTATTGGCCTTGATACGCCGCTGGAACGTCTGCTGCTACAGGCGCTGCAGGGCGGTGGTGGCCTGGAACCGGGTCTTGCCGACCGCCTTCTGGAGCAAACCCAGGAAGCGTTGCAGCGTCAGGAAATGCTGGGTGCGCCGCCAGTGCTGCTGGTTAACCATGCGCTGCGTCCGCTGCTGTCTCGTTTCCTGCGTCGCAGCCTGCCGCAACTGGTGGTGCTGTCGAACATGGAAATGTCGGACAACCGTCCTATCCGCATGACGGCGACCATTGGAGGCAAATAATGCGTAAGCTGGCCGGGTTATTCCTTGCGTTGCCCTTGTTTGCCCAGGCGGCCGGAAACGCTGCGTGGCAGGCAAGCAATATCGGGGTTATCCTCAGCCATCGTGGGCAGGCCATGTCCTCACGTGTGCTTGCGCCGCCGCAGCCGGTTAATGGCTTAATGACGGTGGTGGCGTGGCGTTATGAGCTGAATGGCCCGACGCCAGCCGGGTTAAACACGCGTTTGTGTACGCAGACGCGCTGTGTTCAACTTGACGCCCAAAGCGGAACGACCGTAGCCTTTGCCGATGTGCCGGCCATTGAGCCGTTACGTTTTATCTGGGAAGTCCCGGGTGGCGGGAGATTGATTCCCGCCCTGAATGTTCGCAGTATCCAGGTTATCGTTAACTACCGCTAGTCGCTCGCCTTTTCACCAGTCATCGCCGTTCCTCCCCGGAATTTGATGGCTGGCTCGCAAATTCTGACCCTGTCTTTTGAATCAAAAGAAACACTGTTTTATAAATCAGTGAAGCGCGTTGCGACACTCTTTGTATTTTTGCCATTTCCCTCACGCTTATGGCAGAAACAGAAAGGTATCCCGAGGCGCATACTCTTACTTTAGCCGTGTAAGAATTACCTTTGGCGAAGCCGGATTGCCAGAGGTCCCTCACTAATAAACAGGGTTAACGGCAATGAAAACACGTAAAATTGGATTGGTTAACTATCTCGCCTATGGTTCAGGCGACTTCCTGGGGGCGGGCACAACAGCACTCACCGCTGCATGGCTACTCTATTTCTACACTACGTTCTGCGGCCTGACGCCTATCGAAGCGACATTTATCTTTGCTGCCGCCAGGGTGCTGGATGCGGTTGTCAGTCCGTTGATGGGATTCTTGACCGATAACTTCGGCTCCACCTGGCTGGGTAAACGCTTTGGTCGCCGTAAATTCTTCATCATGCTGGGTATTCCGTGCGTGTTCAGCTACTCCATCATGTGGGTAGGGGACATGAGCTTCTGGTATTACCTGGTGACCTATCTGATCTTTGATGTGGTCTACACCATGATTCTGGTGCCGTACGAAACGCTGGTACCGGAAATGACCGACGACTTCAAACAGAAAACCAAATTCTCCGGTGCGCGTATCTCTATGGCGCAGATGTCCGCGATCCTGGCGTCGTTCCTGCCGGGTATCCTGCTGGCGCACTTCGGTAAAGACAACCCGGTCTCCTTCTTCTATGCAAGTCTGGTGTTCTCCGTACTGTGCGCGCTGATGCTGACCTTTGTCTGGTGCTTTACCTGGGAACGCCCGCGCGAAGACTGGACCGAAGCCGCATTGCGTGCAGAAGAAGAGAAGAAAAGCCTCACCTTCGGGCAGAGCATGAGCCGCCTGTTCGTGGAATTGAGTTCTACGCTACGTATTAGATAGTGTCGTCACGAGGATAAAAATCATTGATAATAGGGCCTTCTAATCAGAAGGCCCTATTATCATGAC
>NZ_CBFFRL010000272.1:0-4964 GCF_965644215.1 Phytobacter sp. V69 | reverse complement strand
GGCCTCATTTCTCGCTGCCGTCCAGATCAGATGCATCGCTCTCTGGGCTAAAATCTTGTGACGACACTATCTAGACATCATACTGCATTCAGTAAAAGAGGATTCTTTCACCGCGCGACGACATGGCTGTGCCAATGTCTGCGCCACGTGGATCTAAGCGTAGTAGAGCAAGGTTAATCAGCCAGTGAATCGTAATATCCTGCAACAGGTAATCAGGCAAAGAGGTGATTTTTTTCACCGATAAATGTTAAGCCACTCTTATGCTTTAAAAAACGGCTGCGTTTAAAATGTGTCAAATTGCAACAGCCAAAATAACACCGTCTAATTTGTTATTAATCAAGGAAATGGTGCTCAAATTTGCACTCTGCCCACCAGGGCATACGCTTAAGTGAACGCGGCGACATATCGCCTGATAACGTCAAATCGAGGAGTGATACAAATGGCTAAAGTGCTGGTGCTTTATTATTCCATGTATGGACACATCGAGACCATGGCTCATGCAATAGTAGAAGGGGCAGAGAAAGTGTCAGGCGCAGAGGTGGTTATCAAGCGCGTGCCCGAAACCATGCCGCCTGAACTGTTTTTGAAGTCCGGGGGCAAAACGCAAAATGCGCCAGTCGCCACGCCGCAGGAGCTGGCAGAATACGACGCCATCATCTTTGGTACCCCTACCCGCTTTGGCAATATGTCCGGCCAGATGCGCACCTTCCTTGACCAGACCGGCGGCTTGTGGGCCTCCGGCGCGCTGTACGGCAAACTCGCCAGCGTCTTTAGCTCTACGGGAACCGGTGGCGGCCAGGAACACACCATTTCATCCACATGGACTACGCTTGCACATCATGGCATGGTCATTGTGCCCATCGGATACGCCGCGCAGGAATTGTTTGATGTTTCACAGGTACGCGGCGGTACTCCTTACGGCGCGACGACCATCGCCGGGGGCGACGGTTCTCGTAAGCCAAGCCCCGAAGAACTGGCGATTGCCCGCTACCAGGGGGAATACGTCGCCGGTCTGGCAGTCAAACTGAACGGTTAACCTTCCACAGGAGGAGATCAATGCCTACTCAAGAAGCAAAAGCCCACCGCGTTGGTGAATGGGCCAGCTTACGCAACACTTCACCGGAAATTACCGAAGCGATCTTCGAGGTCGCTGACTACGACGAGGTGCTGGCGGAAAAAATTTGGGAAGAAGGCAGCGATGAAGTGCTGATGCGCGCCTTTGCAAAAACCGACAAAGACGCGCTCTTCTGGGGCGAACAGACCATCGAACGTCAAAACGTCTGACCAGACTCTCCCCCGCCTGTGCGGGGGATTTTTTTATTTCGCCGCCGCGTTTACCACCGCATTGAATTTCTCCAGCGGGCAGAAACCTTCACCGTCAATCGGGCAGCCTTTCAGCGCCAGCGTCACGCGCTGCGGCGGAGCTTTCAGCGTCAGCACCTGTGTATTACGCAGCTGGTTGCTGCTCTGATAGACATACTCGATTTTCATCAGCTCGCGTTTACGCTGGCTGTCATACCAGCGCTGGAAAACAATCTTGCCGCCAATGGGCGTACGCTCGAACTGATCGTGAAGCTGATATGGCGCAAAATCCAGCGCCGTCAGCAGCGAGGCGATGTTGGAATCATGCCCCACCAGCACCGTCACCTTCGGCGTGTTGGCCGCATCGCTCACCAGCGCCTTGTCGATATACTTCACCAGCGGTTTCGCCACGTTGCGCGCCACGTCAGGTGACGTGAACAGCGCATCCTGATAGCTGTTTTTGATCTTCGAGAGCAGGCGCCACTGCTGCTCGGTTCTGATTTCTCCCCACGCCACCTGGTCCGTCGGGAAACCTTCGTAGTATTGCAGCGTAAAAGCATCAACGAGCGAATTGCCAATTTTCAACGGCCCGGATACACCCGGCTCCTGCTGTACCGACGCGCTAAAGGTGTCCGTGGCGCTGGCCAGCGTACAGAGCTGCTTCTCTTTGCACGATGGCGACTGATCGTAGCGGACGATTTTCTCCAGTAACTGATAGCTCTCACTCAGGGAATCTTTCTGATGCTGCGCCTCCATCGCTTTTATCGCCTGCTCACCAAACGCGGCGGTGCTATCGGTGATAACCGGATTAAATGTCGGGTCCATTGACCCCATTTTTTCCTGATGATGCACCGGGACATCACACCCCGGAAACGCGCCGGTGATAAAGAACTGTGCGGTGGCAACCGTGCGCTGCAAACTGTTAGCATAGGCGTAAACCATTCCCGGCGTCGGGCATTCACCGGAGGTCACCAGCTTTTGATCCGCCAGCCATTCACGCATGTAGTGGCCCATGTAGACCTCAAGCACCCCGCCTTTGGTAGTCAATTGCCCACCAGGCACTTCCCATTCCGGCCACTTATTGGGCGTGGATTGTTCCAGCACGCTGCCATTATTCGCCAGTGGCGCACGCAAGTTATGGCGGCTCATGATCAGCACTTGTTCAAGCTGATATCCCTGCGGCGTGGTGTCTGCCAGTGCGTTCGTCGTGAACGGCAATGTCGCGGCAAACGCGAGAGTCCATACTGAATGCTTCATCCTGCCTTCCTCATCCTGATGTTGGTGAAGTGAAAGTGTGACATATTTGTAAAGCTTTGCAGTGAAACGCAGCGCAGAAGTGACATCTCGCACACATCGCTTTCCCGTGAGCAAATGTAGTTTTATAATAAAACTATTAACCGGAGAGCGAATATGAAACGTACCCGCCTTGAAGCCAGCGCCTGCCCTGTTGCCCGTTCACTGGATGTGATTGGCGACTGGTGGTCATTACTTATCGTGCGTGATGCGCTGCGTGGTGTGACGCGCTTCGGTGAATTTCAAAAGAGTCTGGGTATCGCCAAAAATATGCTCACCACGCGCCTGAAACTGCTGGTCGATGAAGATATCCTGAAATTACAGCCCGCCTCCGACGGCAGCGCGTGGCAGGAATACGTGCTGACGGCGAAAGGGCGTGCCCTGCAAACCGTGCTGGTAGCCCTGTCACAATGGGGTAATGACCATCTGTATGCCGACGATGAGTGCGGCACCGTGCTGGTCGATAATGTGTTCCGTCAGCCGCTACAGAAATTACAGCTGCGGGCGGAAGATGGCCGCCCTTTGCAACCCAACGAGATTGTTCCTCGCTATCCTGACGCTGATTAATCAATGCCTTAATGTTGCGTGTCGCAAGAGCGCACATTTTGCCATCTGAAATGGTTGCATTATAAAACCAAATATATCATGCTGGATTTAGTTTCATTATAAAACCTTTTACTTCACTTTCGCTTTGACGGGGTATAACAATGGCTACGCAACGCAGTATCGCGCTTATCACTGGCGCATCATCCGGCATTGGCGCGGTTTATGCCGACCGACTGGCAGCCCGCAATTACGACCTGGTGCTGGTCGCTCGCCGCGCCGACCGCTTACAGACACTATCGAGCGCGCTGGAAAAACGCTACGGCGTACGCGTGAGCACGCTGATTGCCGATCTCAGCAAAGCGGAAGGGATTGAGCGCGTCGAAGAGACGTTACGGCAAAACAGCGCCATTGAGCTGTTGGTCAATAACGCCGGGGCCGCCAACCTCGCCCCGTTCCTCTCCTCAGATGCCGAGTCGCATGAAGCGCTCAACACCCTTAACACCACGGCGCTGATGCGCCTGACGCTGGCAGTCCTGCCGCGCTTTGTTGAGCAAAACCGTGGGACCATCATCAATATCGCTTCTGTGCTGGCGTTTCATGCCCGGGCGGGTAGCGCCGTTTACAGCGCCACCAAAGCCTGGGTGCTGAATTTCACCCGTGGCTTGCAGGAGGAATTTGCCGACAGCGCGGTGCGGATTCAGGCGGTTTTGCCTGCGGCGACGGCGACAGAAATTTGGGGACATTCAGGGGTGACACTGGACTCACTGCCCGCCGGGTCGGTGATGACCACCGAACATCTGGTGGATGCGGCGCTGGCCGGCCTGGATCAGGGGGAGCTGGTGACCATTCCGCCGGTGGAAGATCTTGCCCTGTGGCAACGCTGGGAGGAGGCGCGTCTGGCGCTGTTCGGCGCATCGCGTAACGGCACGCCCGCCTCACGCTACCCGATAGTCTGAGGGTAATATCAGGTTCGCCAGCCGACGAATTGACTGGCGAATCTTTTCACGTGTGATGCGGTTATTTCACGCCGTTGTAGCCGTCAAGATAGGCACCCGCCAGTTCGTTATACCAAAGCACATTGTCTTTAGCCTCCGCGTCTTCTTTCCACTTATCCTGCTTATTCGGGGTGAAATGGTGCTCCACCTGGTTTTGCTCCTGACCGAGCTTACGCGTTGCATCAGCAATCTCAGTCGCCTGCGCCAGGGTCACCCCTTTTTGCCGGTCTGCCGCGCCCCGGGCATAGATATTGCGAAACTTCGGTAAATTGAGTTCCACCATGCCCCCTCGATCGGTTGCCATATTGCCATTCAAAGTGCCCGATGCATTGTAAGCAAAATGTCGAGCGTGGCGTTCCACAGAAGTTTGTGTACTACATGCTGCAAGAGCAACTGCCATGACCATTAACGCTATCTTTTTCATTATTCTATCCTTATGAGTCCTGCCAGCAGTCTACTCAAAGCGAAGCCTAACGTGTTGATCACACAGGGCATAAGAATAAAAATGGCTGATAACGTTAGCGCAGACGCTCACCCTGAAGCGGAACAATACGGTTAATCAGCGCCACGCCGTCAGCCAGACAATCGCCGGAACAGCCAGAAGTGCAGGCAGGCAGAATCCTGCCCCGGTGGCGATGTTGGGGTATTTTCTCATTATAGAATTGTCTCTGGGTTGCCATAAAAATCTGCCCGCGTTCCCTGAACAAGCAGGCAGATTATCAATACATCTTATTTATTAATAAAACCTTAATGACTAGATAGTGTCGTCACAAGATTTTAGCCCAGAGAGCGATGCATCTGATCTGGACGGCAGCGAGAAATGAGGCC
>NZ_CBFFRL010000271.1:0-4991 GCF_965644215.1 Phytobacter sp. V69 | reverse complement strand
ATTCTTACGGGGTTCTTTTCGCCAGGATTGGGATTCCATACTTAGATGTCCGTCTGTACAGGTGGGCGTCTAAGTTATCAGTACTGGCTTAATGGCTACATACGGCGCTGGCTTTACGCTTACCATATTGATGTTCAGATCTAGTGATTTATGACAATTTACGACCTACTTTTTGACTACAAACGTACTACAGAATTCAATAAAAGGTATTTCTTTAAAATTCAAATGTATTACATGTGTATTTTTATTGAATTCCAATGGTAGTTCGATCAGATGTCTGTCTTTCCATCATTCTGAATTGAATTCCTCTCATTGAGCCATTGGCGATACCTGATGAGGCGACCTTCCGCTGCCTTTTTTTTCAGTATCTCCCAGGCCGACCATTCTGACCCAATGAGCCGTGACTCAGGCATCGCGCAAAGTTTCCTTAACTTTCGGGAGATGTACAGGGCCCGTAGACCGATATCAGCGAACTGGAGGTGGCGGGTCTGGAAATAAGCAAGGTGTTTTGGGGGGGACTGGTTATATTCTGCTACATACAGAACGTACCGACGGGCTTCTTCGATTCGTACAGGGAGCTCATGAATCTTATACATCATCAAGGGGGGCAAATATCGCCAGTCGCCCTTAACTTCATCAATACTGAAAACCGGAAAAGGAGTGACAGGTCTGAGTTCATCGGAACTGGAACCGGGTTCTGGTTCACCGGTATCCCTTACAATATCAGTACACTGTTCAGCAAGTCGTTCGAGTCGGAAGACCAAATCAACAGCGATAAACGCGCGTTCACTGGATGCTTTTTTTTGTCCGGAATTCCGCTCGCGGAACCACATAATCCCCTGCGTAACGACACCGCCAGCAATACCGCCGGTTAGCACCTGCTGTATCCATTCATATCCCATAGACACTCCTTTGTGGAATACATGTGAAATATATTTGAGCTACAACTGAAATACATATGTATTACTTATTTTCCTCATGGTCCTCATAGATAGTGGGGGCAGGGTCTCCTTCACAAAACTTACAGCCGGTCGCGTAGCTGTATTCAGGAACGTCGGTACTGTGGTACCCGCAATGAAAGCATTGATGGATATCATCATGGACTGTCAGACAAGCCGAGCAGATATAATTGTCTCCGAACTCACAGACAGCATCTCTGGCTTCGCATACACAACAACCGGCAGGAGTACCTAAGCCTGCAATGTCGGGCTTGGACGTTGAGCTGGTATCGAACAGGTCATAACGTTTGATAACGATTTCGCAATCGTTGCATTTAAAATTCGCTCCTGCCCAGTCAGAAACGTAATTAATTTCACCACACTCCGGGCATTTCACCTCAGCGCTCTTAATGAATGATGAGCTGCATACAAGGCATGCCAGATGCCAAACTTTTATGTTCTTCACTTCACTGACCACAGTGGCCAGTGCCGCTTCTTTTTCGCATTCATAACAGGTGACCAGTTCCTCTCCATTGCTGACGTGAGTATCGAGTACCGGTTTCATCTGTGTGTATTTGATGTCAGAGTAATATTGGTTCTTGATGAGCAGGTCAGTTTCCTGTCTGGCCAGATATCCCCCCAGAGCACCTTCAAAAAGGGGCTTCCAGTCATCGCGCATCAGACGGTTCAGCGCAAACCAGGCATCAGCCTGCTCGGCCAGGAGTTTCGCTTTTGCTTCATCGCTATACCCGTCATGATAAAAATGGACCACACGGTTACGGTGCTGGCGGATTTTATCGAAGGCTTTTAACGTATCCTTTGGCAATGGCTTTTCCAGCACATCACTCAGGCGTTCGCACGCTTCCTGAAAGGTGATGGACTGGAAATCGCCGGACATGTATTTTTTGCGGACGATTTTTTTCCCGCTGCAGACCAGGGACCAGTGTTCGTGGGCCAGCGGTACCTTCAGCAAAATCTCGACGGCCGTCCAGAAACTCACAATGGAATGGGTGGGGGAGGTGTCGAATTCTTCCTGGGCTTTCCGCAAAAATTCCATGCCGTTATTAAGGAGACCCTCGACTTCTCTGGAGAGTTGCAACTTACGTGGCAGAATTGCGTGGACGTTCATAAATCTCCCGTGAGTGAATGTTATTCCCTGCGCAGCAGCTGCAGCGCGCCGGCCGTATCCAGTGTAAACCGGACCTGGTGGCTGGCGGCCACATCCAGCGCAAATATCCGTAAATACACTTCCGTCGACTCGTACTTTTCGTGGCCCATCAGCCCCTGGAGGATCTTCGGGTGCACGTGGCCATAGATAAGGTGCATCGCAAAACTGTGGCGGAAGATATGCGGCGAGATATCAGCACTGAAACGCACACCATGGCGCGCCGCGTCATCCACTGCCCGTGTCAGCCAGTTGCGTACCGTGCGATCGGTGGTTTTCCACACCGGCAGCGCGCGGCGTTCACCGGTGATGGGGTCATCCTCAAACCGTTCCTTTGTGCTGGCGAACAGCCGGCGCATCTCATCAACATAGGCCGGGTCCGACAGCGGGACCACGCGGTTGGCGCTTTTGCCTTTTTTCGGGCGGCCGCCGCCGGCACGTCGCTGTTTGGCCGTGCGGATCACCACGTGAGGAATATCTTCATTGAGGTGAAAATCGCGACGGCGCAGGGCCAGCACTTCATTGATACGCCCGCCGGTGTTCCACAGGGTATTGATGAGCGCATGCTGGCTCCAGTCCGGAAGATAGTGGAGGAGGGCGGCAATCTCCGGGGCCAGCAGGTAGCGGGGCAGATCGGCATAATGCCGGGCCATTTCCCGCAGCGCCAGTGCCCGGCCGTAGTCGAACGGGGCAGGGGAGTGGGCACCTGTCTGTGTTGTCAGGACGTTACTGGTCGTCAGCTGGTTCATTTAGCCCGCACTATAAAGAAGAAGAATAGCGCGCTGCATGAAATCTGCGGAGGTACACCCCTGTAACCTCCGTATTTTTCACACAGCGCAATCTGGTACTCCACTGCATATATTGTGGCGTTCACCGCGCCCTGCTGCCAGCGGAAAAACCCGCAGAGCCTGGTGCGCTGAATTTCCGCTTTCTGGAAATATACCATAAAACGGAAGAAAGAATTTTGCCCCGGTTCCGGCGGGAGGATCGAAAAAGGATCCTTTATCCCAGGATGATGGGGTGAAGACCCTGTAAAACCCCTGGATGGTGCGTTCTGTGACAAACTGCCCTCAGTGTGACGGGCTTTCCGCAAATTACAGAAAACGGAAATGAGAAAGTGCAGTCACATGCAGGTGAACAAAATTTGCCCTTGTTTAAGATTTGCTATATAGTGATTTTATGAAAATCTTAAACACCAGAGACGAGGCCACCATGACGACAACAACGACAGGTAAAAAAGCCCGGGCTCATCAGCTGACCGCTGAACACTCAGGCTTCGATCTTCTTCGATATCGTATCCAGAATATTGGCAATAAATATGTTAGCTATGTGGATGATGTGCCGGAAGAGAAACTGATTTCATTACTGACGGTATCAGATGAAGAATTCTGGTCTGAATTTAAATACCTGGCTTTAACCCGGCGTTTAATTAATGCCGAAACACCAGAAAAAAAAGAACAGGAAGACTTTATTGAGGCCAGACTGGTGTTTTTAAAAACACTGGATGAATATGGCGGAGTACATAAATCAGCTACGGTTGCCAGTCTGACAGGAACGTCAGTTGTTACTGTACATAAACATGGTAATCAGGGAAAGCTGATTCAGCTGGACTGGGGTGCTGATCGTCTGTATCCCGTATTTCAGTTCAGTGTAGACGAAGAACGATCGGACAAAGGAATGTTAAAGGGTGTTAAAGAAATTCTCGAACATATTACTCACAACGTCAGTGATGTTCGGAAGTGTAACTTTTTTACCCGTCGCATTGAAATGCCATTGTCGGAAAACAAAGTATCCGTTATTGATATTTTACGTCGGGGTCCGACAAAAAGTGAAATGGAGCATTTGCTGATCCTTGCAGATAACTTCGGTACGAACCATACGATGTGAAAAATGGGCCGTAAGGCCCATTTTGTTATCTGACGTTTCACATCACAAGGATATTCAGGTCAAACTTTAAGATTTCTTTCGTACTTTTGCCACCGTGATGATAATTACTGAGGCTGGTCACTGAAACAGTTTCCAGACACCCATTACCATCGGTAAAGTCCGACCAGAGAACGATACATGGTTTGCCGGTGTGTCGTGATAAATACTGAATTCCATCTGCATGAGGCGAAAGAGCCTGCGCCAGCAACTGAGTGTACGGGTACACTGCTTTTGGCCCAAGTAGATCCCCTACAGCAACGCCCAGCTGTTGAGCCAGTGGTCCCTCATCGAACAGGACCAGCTCACGGCCAGCTTTGAGCTGAGCGATGTAATTGATTTCCAGATCCGATTTATCAATCACCTTTTCTTCCTGAAAGACTTCCTTCAAGGCCGTCTCAGGGGTCAGGGCGAGATAAATAACACCTTTGGATTTGTCCATCAGTGAAAAGCGGGTGTGACTCTTCTGATTAAAGTGCACTCCATTTCCACCGTATTCACCATTCTGCACTTTAAAGTAATCAGGTCCGACAGGTAACTTGAAAGTGACCTGGCATTCCTGGTTTTGTTCTTTAGCTACAATGTGGGCTACTAGTTCAGGCAGGCCCTCTGCGTTTAATAAAGTCATGGGTTAAGTTCTCCGGATAATTGCATCGTCTTCGATGCTTCCTAAATCTATGAATTAGCATAAGAATTATTCCTTTTGCTATGAGTGAATGTTGTCCGTGCTTGCCCGGACAACGTGCGGTCATCTTCTAAGAAGAATGACGTTTCGATAGTAGCGCAGCGGTTACAGAATTAAAGCAATTTTGAGTGATACAGCGTCAGTGTGAATAAAATTCATACACATTAATCAGTTTGAATAATTATCGAATACAAATAAAATACAAAGGCGGATTCAACTCCGAAGTGCAACGCTAAGCCGCCAATCTTAGCTCTGCAAACACCACAGACGGTTGCCTGAA
>NZ_CBFFRL010000270.1:0-5003 GCF_965644215.1 Phytobacter sp. V69 | reverse complement strand
CGGCCTCATTTCTCGCTGCCGTCCAGATCAGATGCATCGCTCTCTGGGCTAAAATCTTGTGACGACACTATCTAATATGCTGTTCTTCTGCTTCGATAATTTCCATTGTCCGGCTCCTGCTCAGGTATGTTGACAGGCTAGCCGCAACGCATCAGCACAGACACGGGTCCGGGCTTATCACCCGCATAAGGAAAACTTTGGATGGCACACCTCAGTCTCGATCAATTGACGACCTACAGGCTGGTCATCGGCCGGGGCAGCTTCACCGCAGCGGCCGAAGCGCTGGGGATCTCACAGCCCGCGGTCAGTTTGCAAATGCGCCAACTGGAGACCGCACTGCAAACCCGCCTGATTGAGCGCACCGGTCGCGGCGTGCGCCCGACACCGGCCGGACTGACGTTACTCGAACACTGCGAAGAAATTGAAAAAGCCGTGAGCGCCGCCGTGCAATCTGTCGCCATGCATAAGCTGGATATCAGCGGCACGGTCACACTTGGCACGGGTGCCACCGTCTGCATTCATTTGCTGCCAGAGGTGCTACAACAGCTGCGCAAAGATTATCCTCAGTTATCTGTTGGCGTTAAAACCGGCAACACCCAGGACATCGTCAGGGGCGTTGAGGAGAACAGTATCGACATTGGCCTTGTGACCCTGCCCGCCACCAGTAGAAGCCTGGACGTGACGCCGGTGATGGTCGATGAATTCGTCACCATCACCGCTAAACCGACAGAGGGTGATGATGGCGTAGAGGCAGAACACCTGCCGCTGATCGTCTTCGCGTCCGGTAGCAGCACACGTCAGCTTATTGACGGCTGGTTTCAGCGCACCGGGAAAAGCGCCTCCCCGGTGATGGAGCTCGGCAGCATTGAGGCGATAAAGCGGATGGTGCGTGCCGGACTCGGTTACAGCATTGTGCCGCGCATGGCGGTGACGCAGGCGGAAGATTGTGAAGGTCTGGATATTCAGCCGCTGGAGCCCGCGCTGCACCGTACGCTGGGGTTGATTATGCGTCAGGACAAAGTGGTGAATCGCGCAATGCGCGAGGTGATCCACAGCATCCAGGCCATGCAATCCGCCAAGAGCAGCGACTGTCCGTAATTCGCCCGCTCAAATCTTGTGGCAATGCCTGACGTTCCGGAATGGAATATTTGGTATGCTCAGAATTCATGATGTGATCGGTAGCACATTTTAGGCTTTAATTGTATGATGAATGCGTTTCATCAAGGGTATTCACCATGAGTAAATCACTGAACATTGTCTGGCAGTACCTTCGCGCATTTGTCCTTATATATGCTTGTTTATACGCAGGAATTTATGTTTCCTCACTGCTACCCATCACCATTCCTGGCAGCATTATCGGCATGTTAATCATGTTCGTCCTGCTGGCGCTGCAAATCCTGCCCGCCAAATGGGTAAACCCCGGCTGTTACGTGTTGATCCGCTATATGGCGCTGCTGTTTGTGCCGATTGGCGTGGGCGTGATGCAGTATTACGACATTTTGCGTGCGCAGTTTGGCCCGATAGTCGTCTCATGCGCCGTCAGTACGGTGATTGTTTTTCTCGTGGTGAGCTGGAGTACCCATCTGGCACATGGCGAACGTAAAGTGGTTGGTAAGAAAGGAAGTGAAGAATGATGGCGTATATCTGGTGGTCGCTGCCGTTAACGCTGGCGGTCTTTTTTGCCGCACGTAAGTTGTCCGCACGTTTCAAGATGGCGCTGCTTAATCCGCTGCTGATCGCGATGGTGGTGATTATCCCATTCCTGCTGGTCACCGGCATTCCCTATGACCACTACTTCCAGGGCAGCAAAATCCTCAATGATTTGTTGCAGCCCGCCGTGGTCGCCCTTGCGTTTCCGCTGTATGAGCAGTTGCATCAGATTCGCGCACGCTGGAAATCCATCATTACCATCTGCTTTTTCGGCAGCATCGTGGCGATGGTGAGCGGGGCCGGTATTGCGCTGATGATGGGGGCTTCGCCGGAAATTGCCGCCTCTATTCTGCCAAAATCAGTGACCACGCCGATTGCTATGGCGGTTGGCGGCAGCATTGGCGGTATCCCGGCGATCAGTGCTGTCTGCGTGATTTTTGTCGGCGTGCTGGGCGCAGTGTTCGGTCACACGGTACTTGATGCGATGCACATTCGGACAAAATCCGCGCGTGGCCTGGCCATGGGCACCGCGTCGCACGCTCTGGGCACCGCGCGCTGTGCCGAACTGGATTATCAGGAAGGGGCATTCAGCTCACTGGCACTGGTCATTTGTGGGATCATCACCTCACTGATTGCGCCATTCCTGTTTCCGCTAATCCTTGCGATTGCGGGCTAAAATTTGCGATTTGTCGCGCATTTTTCATTTGAATTTCATAAGTTGCATACACAATGAGATGCTGATCACATATAAAGGCTAACACGGCCCTTACACTACGATCCCGTTACATTGCTATGAGGCAACGCCATGCATTCACGTTTTCACACTGCGTTTCCAGCCCTCGCGGAGAATTTACAGGCCGCACTGGCACCGCTCCTGGCGGACGCGGATTTTCCCGCGATGTTAAGCGCAGAACAAGTTTCAGGTTTGCTTAACGCGACGGGGATGTACGAAGACGCGTTGGCTTTCGCTCTGTTGCCACTGGCAGCAGCCTGCGCCCGTACAGAACTTTCGCACTTTAATGTCGGCGCAATTGCCCGCGGCATCAGCGGCACCTGGTATTTCGGTGGCAATATGGAATTCCTCGGTGCAACCATGCAGCAAACCGTTCACGCGGAACAAAGCGCCATTAGCCACGCCTGGCAACGCGGCGAAAAAGCGCTGGCCTCCATCACTGTGAACTACACCCCTTGCGGTCATTGCCGTCAGTTTATGAATGAGCTCAATAGCGGCCTGACGCTGCGCATCAACCTGCCGGGACGTACGCCGCACACGCTGGGTGATTATCTGCCGGATGCGTTTGGTCCTAAGGATCTGGAGATCAAAACCCTACTGCTTGATGCACAAGACCACGGTTTTGCATTAAGCGGAGACGCCTTGTCGCGGGCAACCATCACCGCCGCCAATAAAAGCCACACGCCGTATACCCACTCCCCATCCGGCGTGTCCATTGAGTGTCGCGACGGGCGTATTTTCAGCGGCAGCTATGCGGAGAACGCCGCATTCAACCCGACGCTTCCCCCGTTGCAGGGCGCACTGAACCTGATGAGCCTTGCCGGATACGACTATCCGGATATGCAACGCGCGGTGCTTGCCGAAAAAGCCGATGCCCCCCTCACCCAGTGGGACGCAACGGTCGCCACGCTGCGTGCGCTGGGTTGCCAGAACGTTGAGCGCGTACTGCTCGCCTGAACCGATCCACTGCGGGCATGATGCCCGCGGTGGTGAAAAACCCCGCAATTGAACGCCCGTTTCTTGCGCTTGCCGGACGGGTAAAGTAGCCTTGAGTGAAATTTAATCCTGTATCGAGTTTGTCTGCATGATAAAGCGTTTTGTCTACAGCCTGTTGGTCCTTATCGGCTTACTGCTGTTGTCTGCGCTCGGCCTGGACCGCTGGATGAGCTGGAAAACCGCGCCCTACATCTACGATGACCTGCAGGATCTTCCCTGGCGTCAGGTGGGTGTGGTACTCGGTACCGCAAAATATTACCGCACGGGCGTTATCAATCAGTATTACCGTTACCGTATTCAGGGCGCGCTGAACGCCTATAACAGCGGCAAGGTAAACTATCTGTTATTAAGCGGCGATAACGCGCTGCAGAGCTATAACGAACCGGTCACCATGCGCAAAGATCTGATTGCCGCTGGCGTCGACCCTTCGGATATTGTGCTGGACTACGCCGGTTTCCGTACGCTTGATTCGATCGTTCGCACCCGGAAGGTCTTTGATACCAACGATTTTATTATTATCACCCAGCGCTTCCACTGCGAACGGGCGCTGTTTATTGCCCTGCATATGGGTATTCAGGCTCAATGCTACGCGGTACCGTCGCCAAAAAATATGTGGAGCGTACGCGTTCGCGAATTTGGTGCGCGCTTGGGCACCATCGCCGATTTATATATGTTTAAGCGCGAACCCCGTTTTTTAGGGCCGCTGGAACCTATTCCCTCATTGCAAGAAGTGCCCGACGATGCTCAAGGCTACCCGGCGGTTACCGTCGAGCAGTTGCTTGATTTAGAGAAGAAAAATAACTAGCGATGCTTCATTCGGTGCATCAGAACACGGATACACCGCGAGTGAGAATTCTGGCAGGTCGGAGTAGTGAATAATTGCGTTGCATAAATTCCTGATGATCAATATATTCCCGCTGTTGCTTATTCAGCGTCCATAGACCCGTCAGGGCATTAAACGGCAACGTTATTTCTCCGCCCGGTGTTGAAACAATATACTCACCGGTTCGCAGATAGCCTGCGAAACATTCAATATGCAACTGCGATCTATTCTTCATCGTGAATTCAATCCTGCTGAATCCTGTCGGCACAACAGTATAAAAATAGACGGGCAAACTGGTTATTTTTAAATCACCTAGATCGGCAATAACGTCATTATCCCGCAGTAATTGTACGGACTTTAAGTAGAAGTGAATCGGGGTCTGTTTTTCATGTGGCGGGTGGTCAACTTTGAAATACACAACATTCATAGGCGCTCCTGCTCAGCATTACAACGGATTGCATATCTATAGTATATAGCGCAAGAAGCAGGCCTTACGCCAGGATTCAGAATTGACTTAAATAACAACGTAGCGGTGCTTAACTCTTCAGTAGTAATATAACATTATATACTCGTCATACTTCAAATTGCATGTACGTTGGCTTTCCTCGCTCACCCCACACTTACTGGAGTAAGCTCCCGGGCATTCACTGCGTTGCCGCCTTCCTGCAACTCGAATTATTTAGAGAGTACAGGATACATAAAATATAATGCGCAGCAGACTGCCAGGCTGTGTCCCTTAATTGCATAACCTCTTGTAAAACAATCGGATGCAACCCAGCTTGACCATTGAAAGATAATTCC
>NZ_CBFFRL010000269.1:3326-5064 GCF_965644215.1 Phytobacter sp. V69 | reverse complement strand
ACTGCTCTTTAACAATTTATCAGACAATCTGTGTGGGCACTCAAAGTGACATGGATTCTTAACGTCTTCGGACGAAAAATGAATACCAAGTCTCTGAGTGAACATACGTAATTCATTACGAAGTTTAATTCACGAGCATCAAACTTAAATTGAAGAGTTTGATCATGGCTCAGATTGAACGCTGGCGGCAGGCCTAACACATGCAAGTCGAACGGTAGCACAGAGGAGCTTGCTCCTTGGGTGACGAGTGGCGGACGGGTGAGTAATGTCTGGGAAACTGCCTGATGGAGGGGGATAACTACTGGAAACGGTAGCTAATACCGCATAACGTCGCAAGACCAAAGAGGGGGACCTTCGGGCCTCTTGCCATCAGATGTGCCCAGATGGGATTAGCTAGTAGGTGGGGTAATGGCTCACCTAGGCGACGATCCCTAGCTGGTCTGAGAGGATGACCAGCCACACTGGAACTGAGACACGGTCCAGACTCCTACGGGAGGCAGCAGTGGGGAATATTGCACAATGGGCGCAAGCCTGATGCAGCCATGCCGCGTGTATGAAGAAGGCCTTCGGGTTGTAAAGTACTTTCAGCGGGGAGGAAGGTGATACGGTTAATAACCGTGTCAATTGACGTTACCCGCAGAAGAAGCACCGGCTAACTCCGTGCCAGCAGCCGCGGTAATACGGAGGGTGCAAGCGTTAATCGGAATTACTGGGCGTAAAGCGCACGCAGGCGGTCTGTCAAGTCGGATGTGAAATCCCCGGGCTCAACCTGGGAACTGCATTCGAAACTGGCAGGCTTGAGTCTTGTAGAGGGGGGTAGAATTCCAGGTGTAGCGGTGAAATGCGTAGAGATCTGGAGGAATACCGGTGGCGAAGGCGGCCCCCTGGACAAAGACTGACGCTCAGGTGCGAAAGCGTGGGGAGCAAACAGGATTAGATACCCTGGTAGTCCACGCTGTAAACGATGTCGACTTGGAGGTTGTGCCCTTGAGGCGTGGCTTCCGGAGCTAACGCGTTAAGTCGACCGCCTGGGGAGTACGGCCGCAAGGTTAAAACTCAAATGAATTGACGGGGGCCCGCACAAGCGGTGGAGCATGTGGTTTAATTCGATGCAACGCGAAGAACCTTACCTACTCTTGACATCCAGAGAACTGAGCAGAGATGCTTTGGTGCCTTCGGGAACTCTGAGACAGGTGCTGCATGGCTGTCGTCAGCTCGTGTTGTGAAATGTTGGGTTAAGTCCCGCAACGAGCGCAACCCTTATCCTTTGTTGCCAGCGGTCCGGCCGGGAACTCAAAGGAGACTGCCAGTGATAAACTGGAGGAAGGTGGGGATGACGTCAAGTCATCATGGCCCTTACGAGTAGGGCTACACACGTGCTACAATGGCATATACAAAGAGAAGCGACCTCGCGAGAGCAAGCGGACCTCATAAAGTATGTCGTAGTCCGGATTGGAGTCTGCAACTCGACTCCATGAAGTCGGAATCGCTAGTAATCGTGGATCAGAATGCCACGGTGAATACGTTCCCGGGCCTTGTACACACCGCCCGTCACACCATGGGAGTGGGTTGCAAAAGAAGTAGGTAGCTTAACCTTCGGGAGGGCGCTTACCACTTTGTGATTCATGACTGGGGTGAAGTCGTAACAAGGTAACCGTAGGGGAACCTGCGGTTGGATCACCTCCTTACCTTAAAGAACCTGCCTTTGTAGTGCTCACACAGATTGTCTGATGAAAAG
>NZ_CBFFRL010000269.1:0-3229 GCF_965644215.1 Phytobacter sp. V69 | reverse complement strand
GTTTTGCTCTTTAAAAATCTGGATCAAGCTGAAAATTGAAACGACACATCGTGTCTGTTCTCCGTAATAAAGAACAGAATGGCGGTGTGTTCGAGTCTCTCAAATTTTTACAGCGCGATGATGGATCGCAAGAAACATCTTCGGGTTGTGAGGTTAAGCGACTAAGCGTACACGGTGGATGCCCTGGCAGTCAGAGGCGATGAAGGACGTGCTAATCTGCGAAAAGCGCCGGCGAGGTGATATGAACCTTTGACCCGGCGATGTCCGAATGGGGAAACCCAGTGTGACTCGTCACACTATCGTTAACTGAATACATAGGTTAACGAGGCGAACCGGGGGAACTGAAACATCTAAGTACCCCGAGGAAAAGAAATCAACCGAGATTCCCCCAGTAGCGGCGAGCGAACGGGGAGGAGCCCAGAGTCTGAATCAGCGCGTGTGTTAGTGGAACGGTCTGGAAAGTCCGGCGATACAGGGTGACAGCCCCGTACACGAAAGCCCACACGTTGTGAACTCGAAGAGTAGGGCGGGACACGTGGTATCCTGTCTGAATATGGGGGGACCATCCTCCAAGGCTAAATACTCCTGACTGACCGATAGTGAACCAGTACCGTGAGGGAAAGGCGAAAAGAACCCCGGCGAGGGGAGTGAAAAAGAACCTGAAACCGTGTACGTACAAGCAGTGGGAGCACCTTCGTGGTGTGACTGCGTACCTTTTGTATAATGGGTCAGCGACTTATATTCTGTAGCAAGGTTAACCGAATAGGGGAGCCGAAGGGAAACCGAGTCTTAACTGGGCGTTAAGTTGCAGGGTATAGACCCGAAACCCGGTGATCTAGCCATGGGCAGGTTGAAGGTTGGGTAACACTAACTGGAGGACCGAACCGACTAATGTTGAAAAATTAGCGGATGACTTGTGGCTGGGGGTGAAAGGCCAATCAAACCGGGAGATAGCTGGTTCTCCCCGAAAGCTATTTAGGTAGCGCCTCGTGAACTCATCTTCGGGGGTAGAGCACTGTTTCGGCTAGGGGGCCATCCCGGCTTACCAACCCGATGCAAACTACGAATACCGAAGAATGTTATCACGGGAGACACACGGCGGGTGCTAACGTCCGTCGTGAAGAGGGAAACAACCCAGACCGCCAGCTAAGGTCCCAAAGTCATGGTTAAGTGGGAAACGATGTGGGAAGGCACAGACAGCCAGGATGTTGGCTTAGAAGCAGCCATCATTTAAAGAAAGCGTAATAGCTCACTGGTCGAGTCGGCCTGCGCGGAAGATGTAACGGGGCTAAACCATGCACCGAAGCTGCGGCAGCGACGCTTATGCGTTGTTGGGTAGGGGAGCGTTCTGTAAGCCGTTGAAGGTGGCCTGTGAGGGTTGCTGGAGGTATCAGAAGTGCGAATGCTGACATAAGTAACGATAAAGCGGGTGAAAAGCCCGCTCGCCGGAAGACCAAGGGTTCCTGTCCAACGTTAATCGGGGCAGGGTGAGTCGACCCCTAAGGCGAGGCCGAAAGGCGTAGTCGATGGGAAACAGGTTAATATTCCTGTACTTGGTGTTACTGCGAAGGGGGGACGGAGAAGGCTATGTTAGCCGGGCGACGGTTGTCCCGGTTTAAGCATGTAGGCGGGTGTTCCAGGTAAATCCGGAACGCTGTTAACGCTGAGGTGTGATGACGAGTCACTACGGTGATGAAGTAACAAATGCCCTGCTTCCAGGAAAAGCCTCTAAGCATCAGGTAACACGAAATCGTACCCCAAACCGACACAGGTGGTCAGGTAGAGAATACCAAGGCGCTTGAGAGAACTCGGGTGAAGGAACTAGGCAAAATGGTGCCGTAACTTCGGGAGAAGGCACGCTGATATGTAGGTGAAGCCCCTGCGGGTGGAGCTGAAATCAGTCGAAGATACCAGCTGGCTGCAACTGTTTATTAAAAACACAGCACTGTGCAAACACGAAAGTGGACGTATACGGTGTGACGCCTGCCCGGTGCCGGAAGGTTAATTGATGGGGTTATCCGTAAGGAGAAGCTCTTGATCGAAGCCCCGGTAAACGGCGGCCGTAACTATAACGGTCCTAAGGTAGCGAAATTCCTTGTCGGGTAAGTTCCGACCTGCACGAATGGCGTAATGATGGCCAGGCTGTCTCCACCCGAGACTCAGTGAAATTGAACTCGCTGTGAAGATGCAGTGTACCCGCGGCAAGACGGAAAGACCCCGTGAACCTTTACTATAGCTTGACACTGAACACTGGTCCTTGATGTGTAGGATAGGTGGGAGGCTTTGAAGCGTGGACGCCAGTCTGCGTGGAGCCAACCTTGAAATACCACCCTTTAATGGCTGGTGTTCTAACGTGGACCCGTAATCCGGGTTGCGGACAGTGTCTGGTGGGTAGTTTGACTGGGGCGGTCTCCTCCCAAAGAGTAACGGAGGAGCACGAAGGTTAGCTAATCCTGGTCGGACATCAGGAGGTTAGTGCAATGGCATAAGCTAGCTTGACTGCGAGCGTGACGGCGCGAGCAGGTGCGAAAGCAGGTCATAGTGATCCGGTGGTTCTGAATGGAAGGGCCATCGCTCAACGGATAAAAGGTACTCCGGGGATAACAGGCTGATACCGCCCAAGAGTTCATATCGACGGCGGTGTTTGGCACCTCGATGTCGGCTCATCACATCCTGGGGCTGAAGTAGGTCCCAAGGGTATGGCTGTTCGCCATTTAAAGTGGTACGCGAGCTGGGTTTAGAACGTCGTGAGACAGTTCGGTCCCTATCTGCCGTGGGCGCTGGAGAATTGAGGGGGGCTGCTCCTAGTACGAGAGGACCGGAGTGGACGCATCACTGGTGTTCGGGTTGTCATGCCAATGGCATTGCCCGGTAGCTACATGCGGAAGAGATAAGTGCTGAAAGCATCTAAGCACGAAACTTGCCCCGAGATGAGTTCTCCCTGACTCCTTTGAGAGTCCTGAAGGAACGTTGAAGACGACGACGTTGATAGGCCGGGTGTGTAAGCGTAGCGATACGTTGAGCTAACCGGTACTAATGAACCGTGAGGCTTAACCTTACAACGCCGAAGATGTTTTGGCGTGAGAGACACGATTTTCAGCCTGATTACAGATTGATTAGCCGGCTTTGAGCGGGTTAAAAACAGAATTTGCCTGGCGGCTTTAGCGCGGTGGTCCCACCTGACCCCATGCCGAACTCAGAAGTGAAACGCCGTAGCGCCGATGGTAGT